>DASWUY010000362.1:0-1753 GCA_036401435.1 Acidobacteriaceae bacterium
GTAGCTGGGCGGGCGGGTGGTGTCAGCAGGAGTGTGGGAGAAATGGATGACGGAAGTATGCGGGGAGCGGGCGGCGGGTGCCGATGCGGGACGGGAGTTGTCAGGCGGGCTGACGTGATGAACCGGCTTTGGGGGGTGCGGTTGCGGAACGGAAGCGGGTGCGCAGGAGGCGGTTGATCGGGTCGGAGTAGAGGCGGGCGACTGCGGCGCCGAGCACGCCTGCAGCGAGGAGGACTGCCGCAAAGAGGGCGGCTGCGGGCGGCTGGCCCACGCGGAGGTAGAGGCTGAAGAGAGCGAGGACGACAAACATGTGGGTCAGATAGACCTCGTAGCTGCGCTGGCCGAGCCAGCAGAGGGGAGCGAGGAGGCGGGGGGTGGTCCACCGGGTCTGGGCGGCAACGGTGATGAGGAGGCAAGTGCCGAGGGCGAGAAGGCTCATGTCAAGGCCGGAGTGGGCGAGCAGGCGCGCGGGAACGGTGCGCGAGGCTGCGAGGACGAAGACGAGCAGCGCTGCGCCGCCGCCGGCGGCGAGGCGCAGCGTGGTACGCGAGAGCCGCAGCCGGTCGGCAGGCAGGGCGGTGAGACAGCCGAGAGCGATGGCGTCGACGGCGCCGAGGTAGGAGTACTCGCGCCAGACGGGGTTGGCGTGGGTGAGCAGGGTGCGGGCGAAGGGGCCGAGGAGCACGAAGAGGACAAGGACAGCAGGGAGGAACCTGCCCAGGGCTCTGCAGGCGAGGGGAAAGAGGAGGTAGAAGAGCTCTTCCACGGAGAGCGACCAGAGGATGTCCCAGCTGGCGGGCAGGTAGCCGCGGGTGGCCTCGAGCACGTTGATGCGGAAGGTGAGCGCGGCGACGAGGGCGGCGCGGAGGCCGCCGGTCTGAGAGCTGATGACGAAGTGCCTGATCCCTGCGAGATGAAGCACGCTGAGCACGGCGAGCAGCAGCAGGAAGAGGGGCGCGATGCGGGCAAAGCGGAGCAGGTAGAAGGTGCCTGGACGCACCTGCCCGAGGGTGCCCCAGCGCCGGAGCGTGGTGGCGGTGATGAGGAAGCCGGAGATGGCAAAGAAGATCTGAACGCCGTACTGGCCGTTCCACACGAGCGAGGAGACCATCTGGGCGGGGAGCCCGGCTGTGTAGGGAACGTCCGCGGAGCGGAGCTGCATGTTGACGTGGTTCATGAGCACGAAGAGGATGGCGAGACCGCGGAGAAGGTCGATGCCATCGATCCTGCCGCCGAGCCCTGGGCCAAGCATAGGTGGCGAGTCGGGCGTGCCGGAGGGGTGGCGGCGGGCTCGGCTCAGGATGGGAATGAGGGCGAGGTTCAGGACTGGGCTCGGGACTGGGGCGCTAGGGAGCGGTGAGGGACCGGGTGATCTCCCAGGTGTAGTGGATGCGGTGGATGACGGTGATGGTGGAGAGGACGGCGAGGACCCAGAGGACGGGGGCCATGACGCCCCAGCGACAGAAGAGGGCGCCGATGATGACGAGGACGACGCGTTCCGGGCGCTCCATGAAGCCTACCTTGCACTTGCCGATGAGGGCCTCGGCGCGGGCGCGGGTGTAGCTGACCAAGAGCGAGGTGACCATGACGAAGGCGACGAGGACGACGTAGAAGAAGCGGTTGCCGCGGGCGTAGTAGACGAGCAGGCCGAAGAAGAGGGCGACGTCGGAGTAACGGTCGATGACGGAGTCAAAGAAGGCGCCGAAGAGGGTGACCTGGTTGGTCTTGCGGGCGACGCGGCCGTCGACCATGT
>DASWUY010000363.1:0-2176 GCA_036401435.1 Acidobacteriaceae bacterium
CGTGGTGGGGGCGAGTGTGACGCTGCTGCCGGCCGGGCAGGTGCGGCAGAGCCCCGTGCGTGACGCGCAGACCGGACTGCTCACAGTGGTGTTTCTCAATCACGGACCCTACGCCCGCTGAGGGCTGCGGCGCGGGCCTTAAGTCGTCTAGCCTTGGATCGCCGGCCTTAAAATGGCAATGGCTGCGCCGCCCTCTGCTGCCAGGCGAAGGGCGCTCAGCCTACATCAAACCGAACGCGACGAGGAGGAGCCACCGTGTCTGCCGACGCCCGCGCTTCCCTGCTGCACCTGCTGGCCCGCATCTCCTTCAAGCTGGGCAGCTTCACGCTTTCGTCAGGCGGGGTGAGCGACTACTACATCGACTGCCGGACGACGACGCTGCACGCCGAGGGTGCGCGGCTGACCGGGCTGGCACTGCTGCACCTGATGGAGGAGCATGGCCTGCGTCCGGCGGCCGTAGGGGGGCTGACGATGGGGGCAGACCCGGTAGTCTCGGCCGTGTCCGTCGCCAGCGCGTGGCGGGCCCGGGGAGATGCGTCGGCGGCACTGATCCACGGCTTCCTGGTGCGCAAGGCGGAGAAGGCGCATGGTACTGGGCGGCGGATCGAGGGCTTCTTCGAGGAGCAGGCACGGGTCGTGATTGTGGATGATGTGTGCACGACGGGCGCGTCGACCATCCAGGCCATTGCAGCAGCAGAGGCAGCAGGGATGCAGGTGATAGCCGCGCTGTGCCTGGTGGAGCGGACCGAGGCAGGGGGCCGGCCTGGGGTGGAAGCAGCGCTGGGTGGGAAGGCGCCGTTCTTAAGCCTGTTTACAGCGGACCAGGTGCGAGCCGAACATGTCTCGCACCTGGCCCTGTAGCAGTTAGGGGTGCTGCGTGCCGGCGACAGCGTTGGTGCCTGGCGCAGGCGTGCCGGCGGTGGCGCCGGGGGTCTGAACGGGGGCGCCGGTCTGGTTTGAAAGCAGCTGCACCTCAACGCGCCGGTTCTTGGCGCGTCCGGCGTTGCTCGCGTTCGAGGCGACGGCCTGGTCCTTGCCCAGGCCGATGAGGTAGAAGCGGTGCGCAGGCACACCGTACTTTGACGCCAGGTACTGGACGACGGCCTGGGCGCGCCGGTCGCTGAGCTCGTAGTTGTACTGCGCGCTGCCAACCGAGTCTGTGCCGCCGGTCAGCTGGAGGATGTAGCTCTTCTGCGCGGCAAGTTGCGGGGCGAGATCGTCGAGCAGCGCCTTGCCCTTGGCGGTAAGGACAGCCTTGTTAAAGGCGAAGTTGACCGAGATGTCGGAGAGCTTCTGGTAGGTGTCAAGGTTGGCAACGACGCTGCTGAGGGTATCCGCGCGGGTCACCGCGTCCTGCGCGGCCTGCTGCGCCTGGCCGGCAGACTGGCTGGCTCCTGAGGCGGCCTGCTGGGCCTGGGTGGCGCTGGACTGCGCTTGGCCGATGCCCGCCTGGGTACGCTTGTCCAGATCCTGCAGGGCGCGGTTGTTGGCGGCGGTCTGGTCGTCGAGTTCGTTGGTCTTCTGGATGACAGGCGCGGTCTGGTTGCGAACGTACTTCTTCGTGCTGCAGCCGGTGGCGCAGACCAGGGCGAGGGCCATGCAGGCGAGGACGCGGGGAGCGGCGAGGCGGGGGGAAAGATGATTCACTGCAACCATGGTGGCAACTTCCTCTTTTCAGAACGGTAGGTGAGACAGGGTCAGGCCCTGCGCTACCAGGCACCGCCAAGTGGGTGAGAGCATGCCAACAGCCAAACCTGCGGACCAGCAGCTAACCTGTTCATGGTGCGCCAGTTCGGAGGGCGGATGCAAGAGACGAAGATGGCACCTCCGGCTGGCCTTTGTAAGTTTTACATGATTTGGCCGCGCCGTGCCGGAGGGCGGCAGGCGCTTTAGAATAGAGAGACGCGCGCCAGGTGACGTGGAGTGAAAGCCGTCTGTCTTCCGACCGGCGCAGGCTCTTCTTGTCTTTCAAAGGGCTGAGCAGCACAGCCTCGCTTGTCTTTCGTCTTCCGCTATGGATCTCCAGCAGAAAATTCGCACTCTCCCCACCGGCCCCGGCGTGTACCTGTACAAGGACGCCGAGGGCACGGTGATCTACGTGGGCAAGGCCAAGAACCTGCGATCGCGGGTGCGGTCCTACCTGCTCGATGCCTCGCAGGCGCATGCCAAGACCGGC
>DASWUY010000364.1:0-4849 GCA_036401435.1 Acidobacteriaceae bacterium
GTGGCCGGCTTGCACGCGAAAATCTGACATTGGGTGGTTCCTCTCATGGTGTAGCTGGTACAGGATGGTTGTTGAGGCGGGCGCACCGGCAAAAGCCGGCCGCGTCATACATGTACGAACAGAGGGAGAGATGGGAACGCCCTCGCTTCCGTTGCCGCTGACTGGAAGAAAAGCTGGCCAGGGTGGAAGCGGCAGGGCGGGTTTGTTGCTGTGGCTACAAGAGCGGGGCGCCAAACAGAGGCAGGCGGCCGGCCAAAGCGCGCCGGGTGCGCCGGGGTCGAGGGAAAGCAGCGCTTATACTTGGGTGGGATGTCCCTGCTCTGGATCAGGAGGGCGGCGGTCTTGTACGCGGGGGCCAGCGTGTGCGCGTTGCCTGCGGTGCTGGGGAGCCGTGTCGCGGCGCGGCGGGCTGCGGTTGGGCTCGCAGTAGGGGCGTGGGTGTGTCACCTGGTCTCGTTTCTGGAGACGCTGGTGGCGGCCCACCGGCTCATCCCGGTCGGCATGCACGAGGTGCAGTCCACCCTTAGCCTGCTGATCGCAAGCGCTTTCCTGGTCATCGTGGCGGTGTACCAGACGGTCTCCTTCGGCATCTTTGCTTTGCCGCTGGCCTTCCTCCTGGCGCTGCCTTCGGCACTTGGACCGGATCAATACACGTTCTCTTCGCCGCTGGTGCGCGGCGGGTGGATCTTCATCCATGTGACGGCGCTGCTGGCGGCGGACGCAGCCATGATCTTCAGTCTGCTGGCGAGCCTGCTCTACCTGCTGCAGGAGAGGCGGCTGAAGGACAAGCAGCGGCCGCGCTTCCTGGCCTGGCTGCCGCCGCTCGAAACCATGGACAGGATTGCGCAGACTGCGCTCGTCTTCGGATTCGCCTGCATGACGGTGGGGCTGTTTGTGGGCTCGTTCATCGCGCAGGAGAAGGTCGGGTCAGCCTACTTCCTCGATCCGAAGGTGCTGCTTTCCTTCGCCATGTGGGTGCTGTACATGGTGATGCTGTGGGTGCGGAGGAGTACAGGGCTGCGCGGCAGGCGAGCCATCTTCTGGTCGTCGACCGTGGTTCTGCTGATGCTGAGCGTGTGGGCGGCAAACCTGCTGAGCTCGGTACACAGGTTTGGGCAACCGTGAAGTTCCTGGTCACAGGGGTGAACCACAAGACGGCTCCAGTGGAGTTGCGGGAGCAGCTTGCCATTCCGGGCGAGCGGCTGGAGCAGGCTACGCGCTCGCTGCTGGCGATTCCTGGGGTGGTGGAGGCGATGGTCGTCTCGACCTGCAACCGGGTGGAGCTGGTGGCGGCCTACGAGGAGAGCGTGCCGGACATGGCAGCCTTTTTCGATGCGCACTTTGCCGTGGCCCGGGCCGAGCTGAGGCCGCACCTCTACCAGCACCAGGATGCGGAGGCGGTGCGGCACCTGTTTCGGGTGGCGGCGAGCCTGGATTCGATGGTGGTGGGCGAGCCGCAGATCCTGGGCCAGGTAAAGGCTTCCTATACGGTGGCGCGGGGCGTGGGCGCGGTCGGCACGCAGCTGGAGCAGCTGCTGCAGAGTGCGTTTTCCGCCGCCAAGAAGGTGCGGGCCGAGACTCGGATCGGAAGCTCGTCGGTATCGATTGCCTCGGTGGCTGTCGACCTGGCGCGGAAGATCTTCGGCTCACTCGAAGGACGCCGCGTACTGCTGGTTGGGGCGGGCAAGATGGGCGAGCTGGCGGCGCGGCACCTGCTGGGGCAGGGCGCCGGCTCGATCCTGGTGACCAACCGGACCGAGGAGCGGGCGGTGTCGCTTGCGCGGGCATTCGGTGGCCGGGTGCTGCCCTTTGCCGAGCTGAAAACACGCGCCGGCGAGGCGGACATCGTGATTACCTCGACTGGGGCCAGCGGTTTCCTGTTTGCGCGCGAAGATGGGCAGATGCTGCTGCAGAGGCGGCGCGGCCGGCCCATGTTCTTCATCGACATCGCGGTGCCCCGCGATGTGGACCCCGAGATGAACCGCGTAGAGGGCGTGTTCCTCTACGACATCGACGATCTGCAATCGGTCTCTACGTCGAACATGGCGAATCGTGGGCGGGAGGCGACGAGCGCGGAGCGGATTATCGGCGAGGAGGTAGAGCGCTTCGTGCGGCGATCGCTCTCGCTGGACGTGGTGCCAGCGCTCCTGAGCCTGCAGCAGAATGTTGAGAGCATGCGCCAGGCCGAGCTGCACCGCGCCCAGAACCGGCTGCAGGGCATGACGCCGGAGCAGGTTGCAGCGGTCGAGGCGCTTACCCGCGGCTTGGCCAGCAAGTTTCTGCACCTGCCGCTGCGGGCGCTGCGCCAGGCGGCCCGGCAAGGCGATGCGGCAAGGGTGGAGATATTGCGGGAGACGTTCCAGCTGGAGCAGGGCAGCGCTGCGTCGGTAGATGAGGTGAGCCCTGCTGCAGAGGACACGGCTGCCGTGGAGGCAGAGGAGACAGAGCCGGTCTCGTCAGGGAAGCCCGCATGATCCGGATAGGTTCTCGAGGGTCGCCGCTGGCACTCTGGCAAGCCAAACATGTGGCGCAGGCGCTTCATGCAGCCGGCCACGCGACTGCCATCGAGATCATCCGCACGACCGGGGACCGGCTGCAGAACGTGCCCTTTGCCGAGGTCGGCACCAAGGGCATGTTTACCAAGGAGATTGAACAAGCGCTGGCCGCGGGCCGCATCGAGTTGGCGGTGCACTCGCTCAAGGATCTGCCCACGGTGCTCGATCCGCTGTTTACCCTGGCGGCGATTCCGCTGCGCGCGGATCCCTCGGACGCGCTTGTGTCCAGGGACTGCGAGAGCTTCGCCGCCCTGCCGCCAGGCTCGCGGGTGGGGACCAGCAGCCTGCGCCGGCAGTCGCAGCTGCGCGCCTACCGAAGCGATCTGGAATATGTAGGGTTGCGCGGGAATGTGGACACGCGTCTGCGCAAGCTGGCAGGGGGTGAGGTGGAGGCGATCGTGCTGGCTTCAGCGGGGCTCGACCGGCTGGGGTATACGCAGTGGGTGCGGGAGCGGTTTGCGACGCTCATCCTGTGTCCGGCAGCGGGCCAAGGCGCGCTTGCGATCGAGACCCGCGCCGGGGATGAGGCGACAGCCCGGGCGCTGGCGCCGCTCGACGACGCGGAGACGCGCTTTGCGGTGACTGCGGAGCGCGCAGCGCTGCATGCACTGGGCGGTGGGTGCCAGGTGCCCATAGGCCTGCACTGCGCGCGCGATGCGGGCGGATGGATGCTCTCTGGCGTGGTTGCGTCTGCGGCAGGCGAGGGGCTGGTGCGGGTGCAGATCGGGCACCAGCATGCGGAGGGAGAACTGGGTCCGGAGCGCTGGCATGGGAGCGTGAGCCCGGCTGGGGCAGAGCATGCCGCGCGAGAGCTGGGAGAGAGGTTGGCGCGACAGCTGCTGGCACAGGGCGCAGGCGCGCTGCTGGGCCCGACCGATGCAGCGATCGAGCGCGGACCGGTCGTGGCGGGGGCGTGAGTGCTGCGCTGGAGTCTGTGTCTGTGTCTGTGAAGGAGCAGCGCCCGCGGCCGCTGGCCGGGCGCCGCATCGTGGTGACTCGATCCCGGGAGCAGGCCTCTGCGCTCACTCGTCGCCTGGAGGAGCAAGGGGCGAAGGTTGTGGAGATTCCGACGATTGCGACGGTGCCTCCACAGAGCTACGAGCCGCTGGACGCGGCGCTCGCCGAACTGGGTGCGTACGACTGGCTGGTGGTGACCAGCGCAAACACGGCGCGGGTGTTGCGGGAGAGGCTGGAGGTGCTTGACGTGCATCCGGTGCGGCTGCCGCAGACGGTCGCGGTGGGTCCGGCCACGGCTGCTGCGCTGCGGGCAGTGGGGTTTCGCGTGGACCTGGTTCCGGAGCCGGCGGTCGCAGAGTCGATTGTGGCAGCGCTGCGAGAGAGGGTGGCCGGCCAGCGTGTGTTGCTGGTGCGCGCGGAAGTAGGCCGAGACTTGTTGCCCAGGGCGCTGGCTGACGCTGGCGCCCGGGTCACGGTCGCGGCCGCCTACCGGACGGTTCCGGACGAGGAGTCAGTGGCGCTGGTCGCACGCCTCTTCGCGGCGGGCGCCGCAAAGGTAGATGCGCTGACCTTTACCAGCTCTTCTACGGCTCGCAACTTCTTCGCGCTCCTGGAGCGCGCCGGGCTGCAGTGGCCGCCGCAGCCGCGGGTCTTCTCGATCGGCCCGATCACGAGTGCCACGCTGCGAGACTTGGGGGCCGCACCGCACTATGAGGCGGTGCAGCATGATGTTCAGGGGCTGGTGGACGGGCTGCTGCTGGAGCTTGCTGCGAGGTAGCTCCCCGTCGTTCATGGTCAGGGCAGCAGCACGACCTTGCCGCCGGCGCCGCCGCTCTCGGCCAGGCGCGTCGCTGCCTGGATCTCGGCGAGCGGGAAGGTCTTGGCGATGGGCACCTGCAGCTGGCCGCGTGCCACCTCTTCTGCCAGCTGGTAGAGGCGGGAAGCGTCTGGCATGGCCGCCATGGCGTCCACGCGGATGCCACGGCCCGGCGCCTGCTGCGGAGCGCCGACCACGGTGCCGTAGACGCCGCCGTCCTTGAGGGTCTGAAGGATGCGGTGGGCCATGGCGCCGCCTACTGTGTCTGCAACCGCGTCCAGGTCGTGCACCGTCTCCATCTCCTGTTCGTCATCGAGGGCAACAACGCGCTCGACAGCCAGCTGCAGTGCCTGCTCACGCTGACTGGCCTTGACCCCGGCAATGACTTTGGCGCCGCGGCTGAGGGCCACGTGCACGGCGACCCGGGCGACGCTGCCCAGGGCGCCGGTGACGAGCACCGTCTGCCCCGCCTGCACCTTGATGGCGCGCTCGATCAGCTGGGTGCCGGTCAGCAGGACGA
>DASWUY010000365.1:0-2018 GCA_036401435.1 Acidobacteriaceae bacterium
CCGACCCGCGTGTGACCGAGGCGATCACCGCCCTAGCCGAGGCTTGCACGCGGCACGGCAAGCTGCTCATGGTCGGCGGCATCCCCGACCCGGCGCTGCTGCGAGACCTGAGCTCACTTGGCGTCTGCCCGTTGCGGCTAACCGGCACCGACACCGACATGCTCTACGCCGGCGCGGCCGCCCGCGCGGAAAGGTTCCTCAAGTGACAGAAATCCTGCAGTGCACCCCCATGCGGGGCGCCGAGACTCTCACACCCCCCGCCTTCCCTATGCCTCAAGGCGCGTGCGACGCCCACTTCCACGTGTTCGAGCCTGGCTACCCGCACGTCCCCGACCCGCTCTACACGTTCCCCGACGGCACGGCCGAGCAGTACCTCGCGATGACCGAGGCCCTCGGCATCGAGCGCATGGTCCTGGTCCAGCCCACCTTCTACGGCACAGACAACCGCCTGCTCGTCGACATACTCAAACGCCTGGGACCGCGTTGCAGCGGCGTTGTCCGCATCGAGGAGGACACAACCGACGCGGAACTCGACGCCTTCCATGAGATCGGCGTCCGCGCCATCAGGCTTGACCTGTTCGCCCGCGCCAACTGGCCGACAGCGGAACTCATCGCCTACATCCGCCAGATGGCCGCCCGCGCCACCCCACGCGGCTGGCACCTGCAGTTCTACACGCCGGGCACGATCGTTCGTGCCCTCCTCCCATTCCTGGCTGACCTGAAAGACACCTTCGTCATCGACCACATGGGCTACATGACGGAATCGGACCCGGACTTCGAGCGCCGCCTGCTCGCCCTCCTGTCTCAGGGAAGCTGCTGGATCAAGCTCTCTGGCGCCTACCGGGTGGCAAAGAACAGGCCACTCGGATCCGTAGCCACGTGGGGCCGTGCCCTGGTTGCCACCCGCCCCGACCGCCTTATCTGGGGCTCCGACTGGCCCCACCTCCCCAGCGGTCAGCGCGACACCGGCGAGATCCTCAACCTCCTGGCCACCTGGGCGCCCACGGCGGACACCCGCCAGTCGATCCTGGTAGACGGCCCGCAGCACCTCTTCTTCTCAGCCCGCGACTAGCAACAGGTATTCGAAATAATCTATGAACTGAGCCCTTTTCATCCTGATGGTGGTTGGTTCGTCACGTTCTGATGAAGCGTCAGTGTGTCGCTGCTGGTCGCGAAGAAGCCCCTGGTAGATGAGGCAGTCGACCAAAACGACCTTCATCGCCACCAGGGGCTCCCGTGCTTTTCTACCGTGCCGCGCTGCCGTTGTCGCGCAAGACCCTCACCTTCGTGTCCGGGATCATCCGCCGCCACCGGGCAGCGATCGGGTCGCGCTGGCGGAAGCTGAATCCTGGCCAGCAGGCCCTGCTGATCCTTGCCTACCTGCGGAAAGGCGAGACATTCGCCGAGCTCGCGGCAGGGTTCGGGGTCGGCACGACGACCGCGTGGCGGTACGCGGAGGAGACCGTGGCGCTGCTGGCTGCCCGGGCGCCGAAGCTCCGCCAGGCAGTCCGCGGCGCGAAGAACGCCGGGTACGCGTACGTCGTCGTGGACGGGACGCTGATCCCCATCGACCGGGTCGCTGCGGACCGGCCCTTCTACTCCGGCAAGCACCGCAAGCACGGCATGAACCTGCAGGTCATCGCTAGTCCCTGCGGCGACATTCTGTGGGTCTCGGGCGCGCTGCCCGGCTCCGTGCACGACAAGAAAGCCGAGTGGATCTGGGGTGTCCTGGCCGAGCTGGAAGCCGCCGGGCTGCTCACCCTCGCCGACAAGGGTTATCAGGGAAGTACGTACGCGAAGATCCCGTACCGGGGAAGGAATAAGCCGGCATCTCAGAAAGAGGCCAACCGCGCTCACGCGAAGCTGCGGTCACCCGGCGAGCGCGCGAACGCGCAGCTCAAGACCTGGAGGATTCTCCGCAAGCTCCGCTGCTGTCCCTGGCGCGCCGGTCACCTCGCAAAGGCCATCCACGTTTTGCAGGTCCGCGAGGCATAACCAAGATGGAAAGGGTTCACTGT
>DASWUY010000366.1:0-2530 GCA_036401435.1 Acidobacteriaceae bacterium
AGTCGGCAAACAGATCGTCGCGCTCATACAGCCGAACACGAAACAGCTCGCTCGTCCCCGTCTTTCCTTCGAGCCTCTTCCAGATCGCCACGGCCATGTTCTCCGTCGTAGGCTGCGCGGTGCGAAACTCCGGCACTTCAAGATTGAGGTGCCTGTGGTCGTAGACCGCGACCACCTCTCGCTCAAGTACTTCTCTAAGCTCTTTCAGATCGACGACAAAGCCGGTGCGCGTATCAATCTCGCCGGCCACCGTCACCTCGAGCGTGTAATTGTGCCCGTGTCCGTTACGATTCGCGCACTTGCCGAATTGGCGAAGATTCTCCTCCTCCGTCCAGCCCTCTACCCAGTAGTAGTGCGCCGACGAGAACTCGACCCTGCGCGTCAGCAGTACCATCGCCGCCCTCCGCCCGGGCTGCTCCGGACCGGCTCATCGACCTGTCGCATACACCCGTCCCTTCCACGTTGCGCTGTGTCGTCCGGCGTGCGCATACCAGCTGTGCACCAGCAGCGCTGCAAAGACCGGCAGCCCCAGGATGCCGAGCGCGATCTCGGTTGCGCCGAACTCTGACCGCGCCGCGCGCCGCCAGACGCGCCACAGCGTTCGCACCCAGATGAGCAAGAACAGCACGCGCGCGATCGGCTGCCAACCATACCCCAGCGCGAGCACAGGCAGCACCACCACCAGCGCCACGTCCAGGAGGCGCCAGGCCGCGAGCGCGAGCGAATTATGGATGAGCAGCGCCAGGTTCTTGACCCAGCCCTCCCACATCTCACCCGAGGTCTCATACATGCGCGCCTCCAGCATCTCCGGCGCGTAGCGGAAGCGCAGCCCCAGCCGCTTGCGCTTGATCAGGAAAGCAAGATCCACATCCTCCACCAGCGACCGAGACACTGCCGCGTGCCCGCCGATCTGCCGGTAGGCATCGCGGCGGACCAGCAGGAACTGCCCGTTCGCGACCGCGATGCGCCGCTCCGGATCATTGACCTGGCGAGAGGGATAAGCCGTCGCGAGCTCGCTGAAAACCAGCGGCATCACCATGCGGGCCAGCAGCCCCGTGACCCGCTGCAGCGGCGACCAGGAGAGCATGCTGGCCGCGTGGCGCTGCGCCTCCACAATCGAGCGGCTCAGCGAGCCCGGTGCATGGATCGTGTCGGCATCGGTGAAGAGCAGCCATTGCCCGCGGGCCTGCTGCGCGCCGGTCCAGGCGGCATGCGCCTTGCCTGTCCAACCCTCAGCAGGCGCGCCGGCCGTCAGCAGCGTGACGCCGTCAATACTGCCAGCGATCGCGGCGGTGCGATCGGTCGAGTTGTCATCGACCACCAGCAGCTCCCAGTGGCGGCCCAGCAGCCAGCCCTCTTCCGACTGCGCGACCAGCGATCGCAGGCATCGCTCGAGTGCGCGCTCCTCGTTGCGCGCCGGCACGATGACCGAGAGCTCGCAGGTGCCCTGGGGCGCGGCGGTGGCCTCAGCAATCGATGCACCAGTGGCCGGCGATAGATAGGGATCGATAGGCACTGCTCGTATTATAGGGAGGTGCGCGCGTCTCTTCTGCCCATCGCTCGAAGCCTGAGACACCTGCTGGCGGCCTCGCTCTGCGTCGCGGCGGCCGGCTGCGACAGGGGCGCACACCCCGGCCAGGTGGGGCGCCCGGCCCCGGCCATCCAGCTGGCGGACGGCGCGAGGACTCTCTCGCTCGAGCAGTTTCGCGGCAAGGTAGTGGTGCTCAATTTCTGGGCCTCGTGGTGCCCGCCCTGTCTTGAGGAGTTTCCCTCGCTCGAACAACTGCAGCGCCAGATGCCCGGCATCGTAGTGCTCGCAGTGAGCTTTGACGAGGACCCGGCGGCCTACCGCGAGTACCTGGTGGACAACCACATCGGGCTGCACACGGTGCTTGATACTACGCAGCGCAGCAACCTGGCCTATGGCACGACGCGGCCGCCGGAGACCTTCATCCTCGATCGGCAGGGCGTGCTGCGGCGCAAGTTCATCGGGCCGCAGGACTGGGTGAGTCCCGAGATCACCGGGTACCTGAAACAGCTCTAGCGCCGCTTTGTTATGATCACCGGTATGACGCAGCTGGACGTACTCTTCCGCTACACCGAGCACCCCACCGAGCGCGCCATGTTTGCGCTTGGCGGCCTGAGCGAGGTGTATGGAATACGGCGTGTCCACGTGGACCAGGCCGCCAAGACCATTCGCGTGGAGTTTGACGCAACGCGACTGACGCGCATCATCGTTGCGCAGCTGGTGCGCCGCGCGGGCTTTGACGTGGTGGAAGAAGTGTCACTGCTCCCGCCCCAGCCCGCGGCGGTAGAGCCTGTCGCTAAACCTGCCTGACGGCGGCGTGGCGCCGGGGAGTTGCGCGCGGGCAATCGCCTTTACACCGCATCACGAGCTTGATATCGTAAGGGAGTTCGCAAGCGTTCTCAACACGCCCGCGTCCTGTCCTGTGCGCCCGTAGCTCAGCTGGATAGAGCGACTGGCTACGAACCAGTAGGCCGGAGGTTCGACTCCTTCCGGGCGCACCAT
>DASWUY010000367.1:0-4726 GCA_036401435.1 Acidobacteriaceae bacterium
GTCCCTGAGTCCACCATCCGACCGCTCGCCACCGGCCAGGTCTGGACCGGGCAGCAGGCGCTTGAGCTGCACCTGATCGATGCCCGGGGCGGCTTCCGCGACGCCCTGCTAGCCACCGCCCGCCAGGTCGGTATCCACGGCGAGCCGTCCATCATCAAGCCGGCCGTTCACCACGGTTCCCTGCTGGAGGCGCTGACGGGCGATGCAGGCGATCTTTTCCCAAACCCGTCCAAGCTGCTCGAAAAGCAGCAAGGCTTTTATTTTCTATGGCGTTAGTGGCGTCTCCCCGCATCTATGTGCATACAGGTAGCCGATTCGGGAGCAGAACGAGCCATGACCAAAGCAAATCTTGTGGAAGAGGTTCTACGGCTGGGTGATCTGACGCGACGCGATGCGGAGGTGATCGTCGAGACCATCTTTGACTCGGTAGTCGGAGCGCTGAAGTCAGGCGAAAAGATCGAAATTCGCGGTTTCGGCAGCTTCCGCATCCGCCAGCGCAGGCCGCGCGTGGGCCGCAACCCCAAGACCGGCGCCAAGGTCGAGGTGCCGGCCAAGAGAGTTCCCTACTTCAAGCCCAGCAAGGAGCTGCGCGACCTCGTCAACCCTGCCGACAGCTTGAAAGCCGCGCTTACCGACGCCAACCACACCGCGGCCTAGCGCCACTCTCTTCCCGCGCCCAGCGCAATCGCCCTGGGAACCCTCAGCAGCGCCTACCCCTACCGCACCCCGATCACGGCCATCATGCGACCGGTGCGGCCGTTCTCTCCCCTATACGAAAAAAACCGTCCCGTATTGCAGCTGGTGCAGGCGCCTGTTCGGTGGATGGCCGCCCGCCTCAGGCCCGCGTCCATCAGCTGCAGGCAGTTTGCTTCCGCCAGGTCCAGGTGAAAGCCTCCCGCGGCACTCTGCCCAGAGCTCCCCGGGTCAGGGTGGCGAAAGAGCTGGTCCGCATAGCGGAACCGGGCAGCAAACTGCTCCCGCACGTCCTCCCCCACCCGGTAGCAGCAGGCCCCGATCGCGGGTCCCACCGCGGCTAGCAAATCCTCCGGCGCGCTCCCAAACTCCTCCCGCAGGCGTCCAATCCCTTCTTGCACAATGCCCACCAAGGTCCCGCGCCATCCCGCATGGAACCCCGCCACCGCACGCCGCCTGGTATCCGCGACCAGCACCGGCACACAATCCGCTGTCTGGATCCCCAGCAGTACCCCCGGCTCGTCTGTCATCAGGCCATCGCCTTCGAGCACTGCTCTCTCGCCCGGGCCAAGGACATCCGATCGATCCACCCGGTGCACGGTCGCCGAATGCGTCTGTCGCAGAGTGACCAGGCCTGCCAATGCCGGAGGAACCGGTCCGCCCAGGGCCTCAAGCAGGAACTCGCGATTCGCGCGAACCGCCTCAGGGTCGTCATCGGCAGTCAAGCCGAGGTTGAGCTCCCCCAATGCAGCAGTGGGTCGATCGCCGGAGCCGTACACCGTGGTCATCCCGCCGGTGCGGGTGCTGAACCCGTGGACCAGCCATGGCATCCGTGACCACTCCGGCACGCGAAGAACATCAAGCCCGCGCCCCGCCCTCGACTCGCCAGCCACCGCTTACTTCCGCTCCTTGCCTGGCGGCGAGGCGCGTTTCGGTCCCGCCCCTCCCGCAATCTCGCCACCAATCGACGCCTCGGGCAAGGAAGCTTCCACCGTCTCGCCCTCGAACCCCTTGCGACTCGCAATTTCCTCCAGCTGCCGCCGCCAGTCCAGCGTGTCCAGAAAGCCGCGCCGCTCCCGCCAACCTGCCTCGACGATGACATGCAGCTCCAGGTAAACACGCGTGCCCAGCAGCGCCTCAATCTGCTGCCGCGCACCCGCGCCGATACTCTTCAGCTTGGCGCCGCCCTTGCCGATCAGGATGGCTTTCTGCCCGTCCCGCTCGCAATAGATCGCTGCCGCAATCCGCGTCAGCGGCAACCGGGTCAGCTTCTTGCCTTTGGGCACCGGCGGTGGCTCTTCATACTGCTCGATCACCACGGCCGACGCATAGGGTACCTCCTCGCCGGTCTCCACCAGGATCCGCTCCCGGATCAACTCGGCGACCAGGAACCTCTCCGGCTGGTCGGTGAACTGATCCTTGGGAAAGTGCCGCTGGCCCTCGGGCAGATGCTTCACCAGCGCCTCCAGCAGCCGCTCCACCCCGTCGCCCTTCCTCGCTGAAAGCAGGATGACCTCCGCAAAGCTGTGGCGTGCGCTCAACTGCGCGATCATCGGCAGCAACTCTTCCCGCGGCACCAGGTCGATCTTGTTCAGCAGCAGGAAGACCGGGCAATCAAGCCTGCTTACCAGGTTGAAGACAAATGCATCTTCACTCTGCTCCCACTGTCCCTTGCGCCGGCCCTGCCCGCGCGCCGCCTCTGTCTCTTCCGCGCTGCTCTCCGCCGCCGTTTCCGGCGCCTCCACCCCCGCCGGTTCGGGCTCTGCCTCGAGCTCCAGGCGCCGCGAAGCGTCCACCATCACCAGCACAACATCCCGGCTCTCCAGCGCGTCGTACACCACCTGCATCATCTGCTTGTCCAGCAGCGTGGTCGGTTTGTGCACCCCCGGCGTATCGACGAACACGATCTGCGCCGCGGGATGCTTCCCCTTTACCGCCGGCACCTCCACAATGCCATGGATCCGCGTCCGCGTCGTCTGCGGCTTGCTCGTGACAATGGCCACCTTCTCGCCGGTTAACGCGTTCACCAGCGTCGACTTCCCCACGTTCGGCCGGCCCAGGATGGAGACGAATCCAGATCGCATGCTTACCCTCTCCTCAACCCGGCAGCAGGTGACTCGAGGCCTCGCCCGCCCGGGTCGCCAGGCAGCGAGACCCGCAGCCGCTCAATCCGACGATCTGTCGACGCCAGGATCGCGAACCTCAAGCCATTCTCCTCCACCACCTCGCCTGCCATCGGTATCCGTCCCGCACTCTCGCTCACCAGGCCCGCCACGGTCGTCGCTTCGTAGTCCTCTGGCGCCTGCCAGCCGCCGCCCAGCAACTCCTCCAGCCGCGTCAGGTCAAGCGAGCCCGGCACCGTCCACGCCTTGCCTCCTGCCGGCTCGCTCTCCTCCATCACCGACTCGTTTTCATCGTCATCATGCTCATCGTCGATGCTGCCCACAATCTCCTCCAGCAGGTCCTCAATCGTCACCAGGCCCGACACTCCGCCGTACTCGTCGATGACGATCCGCATGTGCTGCTTCTCACGCTGCATCTCTCGCAGCAGCTCGCTGGCTTTCTTCGTCTCCGGCACAAAGCTGGCCGGACGAGCAATGCTGGCTACGCTCTGCGTCTTCGCATCCACATCGGGTATCTGCAGCAGGTCGTGTGCAAAGACAATCCCCGTCATGGTGTCCAGCGTCTCCGTATACACCGGCACCCGGGAGAAGGGGTTCTGCTCCAGACCCACCAGCAGTTCCTCGAGCGTTGCGCTCGCCTGCACAGCAAAGATGTGCGGGCGCGGCGTCATCACCTCCCGCACCACCTTGTCTCCAAACTCCACCGCGGAACGGATCAGGTCATGGTCCGCTTCTTCAAGGATGCCCTCTTCCTGCCCCGCCTCGATCAAGGCGTCGACCGCCGCCGCCTCATCCTCCCCCCGGGTCGTCTCCTCCTGGCTTACCAGCGCCACGATCGAGTAGAGGAAGCCGATCAGCAGCGTGACCGGAAGAAACAGGTAAAAGAGCACGCGCAGCGGCCAGGTAAAGCGCACCAGCCACTCCCCGCGCGTCCTCGCAAAAAAAACATACGGCAGCAGCCGGTTGAACAGAACAATGACCAGGATCGATCCTAGAAGAGCCTGCGCCACCTCTCCCGTTGCCGGCCGGTTCTGCGCCACTCCCCGATCAAAGACCATCACCCCAAACAGCAGCGCCAGGCAGGCCAGCGAAAGCTGCGCGATGACCGCGGCCAGCAGCGTCAACTGCTCCCGGCTGAGGCCCATCCGCGGCTCGATCCGCTGCTCCCAGACGTCGATATTCTCCTGGAACTCCCGGGAGAGGAACTTGCCCATCTCCGAGTAGAGCCTGTCAATGTAGGAGGCAAGTGTGTGCAGGACCAGCAGCAGCCCGATCAGCACCAGAAAGATCAGGATCATCGCGAGCGCGCCGGGCTTCTAGGAGAGGTCGTGGGCCGGGAGCGCGTGGTGACCCGCGGGTCCCCGGCGGCAGGCTGCACGCGTGCGCGCTTGGCCGGTTGCGCGCGCTGGATCAGCCCGGCAGGCAGTCCATACGCCCGCCGCAAAAACCCCTCGCGCCGAGCCATGCCGCCCGTGTCCTGCTCATGGTCAAAGCCGGCCAGGTGCAGCAGCCCGTGCAACATCAGGATCTTCACCTCTTCCAGCAGCGAGTGCCCCAGGCTCGCAGCCTGCGCCTTGGCCGTGTCGACCGAGATGGCGAGGTCTCCGCCTTGCGGCTCCCCGCCCAACAAAGCCGCAGGCGGAAAGGAAAGCACATCGGTCGGCCGATCCTTGCGGCGGAACCTGCGGTTCAGGCTCCGCAGTTGCTCATCCGTAGTCAGCAGCACGCTCACCTCGCCCGCTAGGCCCACCCGTTCGCAGGCATCCTTGAGGAAACGGGAGAGCTCCCGTTTGGGCAGCGCGGCGCGCGGCACGTGGACTTCAGGTTCGATCAGGATCATACAGAGGCTGAGCCGGCGTTCCACCCCGGGAAGCAAGAACAGGAGGCTGCAGGCAGCCCCCTGTTCCATC
>DASWUY010000368.1:0-6206 GCA_036401435.1 Acidobacteriaceae bacterium
CAGCTCACGTAGCCGGTCCAGCCGCCCCAGCACGCGCTGCGAATCCACCTCGCCCACGTCCTCGCATCCTGGCGCCGAGAGAAAGCCGCATAGCTGGTACCCCAGGTGGTAGTCATCTTCGATCTGCTGGCCCATGGCCGAGCTGAGGTGGTTGGTGCCCAGGATAACCACGTTGCGGGTCTCCACCCCCTTGGCATACTGCGCGAAACGCACCTTGCGCCACACCGCACGCCGAATGCCGAGCGCCACCGCCGTAGTGCCCACCAGCACCACCACCAGCACCCGTGACAGCTCATAGTTGTGCGCCATGTACAGCCAGCCGCATAGCAGCAGGCCAGCCGTCAGGCAGGCTTGCGAGATCAGCCTCTGCTCATGCGCCGCGCTGCGGTCCGGCACCCCGTTGTACAGGCCGTAGCGACGCAGCACAAAAAGCAGCACCATCAGGAAGCCCAGCAGGTACCAGCCGTCCGACCGGTGGGGCGTCACGTTGATAGCCATGTCGCTCAGGAAAGGCAGTCGCGCGATCAGGACAAAGTGCAGCAGGATCGCAATGCCGATCGCGCCCAGGGTCACCCCCATGTCGATCAGCATCATCAGCGCTGCAGACGCCATCGCCGGACTGTTGTGCGCGGCGCGGCGCGTTACCGGACCGCCGGGGTGGTCCGGCGGCTGCACGGCAGCAAACTCCTGCCCTGCACTCTCACCGCGCTTGATGTACTCAGAGGTCGACATGTCTTCCTGAGCTTTCCAAGTGCGTTCGGTTACCTGCACGTAACGGTCTGCGGCCAGGCGCAACCAGCAACATGCTTGCCCCCACCGACGATGATCCCGCCGGCCACGGTTCTGGCGACCAGGAGCAGGCTGGCCGCCGTGGCCGCTTCAGGTTGACAGATTGGATGCCGCAATGCTTCCCGGCAGCCGGGTTCCATGCTGCGTAAACTACAAGATAGGGGAGAGAAGCTACCCCTGGTTTAGGAGAAAACCGCGCCGCCCGGCGCCTGTGTAGTACCCGGTGTTGAACTCGAATGTAATCGATGCGCTTCAAATTTGCATGTCTTTCTTCCACTTTCTTGCCGGGAACCGCGTGTACCGTGCACAATTCACAGCTCGTGCATAGTTCGTTATCGAAGGCACCAGCGGCCGCGGGAGACAAGGGAGAACCATGCAGATACACCTGGCCAACACATCCCGGAACGCCGCCTGCCGCTATCCTATGCCCTGTGCATGATCATTACGACAACCAAGTCATTGCCGCGCGCCCCTCATGCGCACCCCGCCCCGGGGTATCAACCAAGGCAAGCTCGCTTGCCGCCTCCGGTGACGCCGCCTTGATCCCGACCTTCCGCGAACCGCTCGCCCGGCTGATCAGAGAGCAGGCCAGGCCCATAGACAAGTACGGCCACCAGCCCCGTCTGTATGCACTCGCTCACCTGGTCGGGGTCGACCTACAGAACGATGACGACGTTCTCTACGCCGCTGCCTACCTGCACGATCTTGGTGTGTTTATCGGCCACCGACCTGAAGAACCTGAGCGGCTTTCCGCATGGGATCACGTCCGCTACACCCTGGAGAAGGCTCCCGCGCTGCTGGCCCAGGTTGGCTTCCCGTTCGCCAAGGTCGATGCTGTCCTCCGCGCCATCGAGCAACACCAGCCCCGGGACACGCCCTCAACCCCTGAGGGCATCATCCTCCGCGACGCAGACATCCTCGAGCAGCTCGGCGCCATCGGCATCCTGCGCGCTGTGGCCAAGGTCGGCCGCGACACGCGCTACTCCACCTTCACCCAGGCCATCGCCTTCCTCCACCGCAACCTCGACGAGCTCCCGTCGCAGATACGCCTGGAGAGCACCAGACGCATGGCTGCACCCCGCATCGAGTTCCTGCGTTGCTTCCTCGCCCAGGTGGAGCAGGAGTCGATGGACTGCCTCTACTGACACCAGCCCCGCGCGACGCCTTGCAAGGGCGCCGAGCTGCTCCCCCTGCCAAGTGGCTGGCCGGTATAGTAGAGCCAGGCATCCATGAGACCAGAGACAGCAGCAAGTACGGTCGAGCTCTCGCCCTTTGACCGCACCCGGACGCGCATCGAGACCCGCACCGCCCGCGTCGGCATCGTTGGCATGGGCTACGTCGGGCTGCCGCTGGCGCTGCTGTTTTCTGAGCAGGGCTTCGCCGTCACAGGCTTTGACGTCGACGAGAAAAAGGTAGAGACGCTCAATGGCGGCGGCTCCTACATCGTCCGCATCCCGGGTACGGAGATCCAGGCAGCGCAGCAGAGCGGCTTCTCCGCAACCGCAGACTACGGACGCGCAGCGCAGATGGATGCCGTGCTGATCTGCGTGCCAACCCCTCTGAACGAGTACCACGAGCCCGACCTCAGCTACATCGAACAGACCGCTCGCGCGATCGCGCCCCACCTGCATGGCGGACAGCTGGTCCTGCTGGAGAGCACGACCTATCCCGGTACCACAGAGGAAATTCTGATCCCGCTACTCGAAGCGGGAGCGCCTCCTGGCCTGCGCGTCACCCGCAGTGCGGAGGAGGGAGGAGTCTTCGTCGCCTTCTCGCCCGAGCGTGAAGATCCCGGCAACGACACCGTCGCCAGGCGCGACATCCCCAAGGTGATCGGCAGCTACGGCTCGGCCGCAGGCGAACTCGCCGCCGCGCTCTACGGCTCCATCTTCAATCAGACTGTGCTGGTCAGCTCGCCCGCCGCTGCCGAGATGACCAAGCTGCTTGAAAACATCTACCGCTGCGTCAACATCGCGCTGGTCAACGAGCTGAAGCAGCTCTGCCATCGCATGGACATCGACCTCTTTGAAGTCATCGACGCCGCAAAGACCAAGCCGTTCGGCTTTCAGGCGTTCTACCCGGGGCCCGGCCTCGGCGGGCACTGCATCCCCATCGACCCCTTCTACCTCTCGTGGAAGGCCAAGCAGTTCGACTTCCGCACCCGTTTCATCGAGCTGGCCGGCGAGGTCAACGAGGCCATGCCCGCCTACGTGATCGAGAAGCTCACCGAGGCGCTCAACCGCGCGCGCAAGCCAGTGAACGGCTCCCGCATCCTCGTCCTCGGCCTCAGCTACAAACGGGATATCGACGACCTGCGCGAATCTCCCTCCCTCGCCCTGATCGAGATGCTGCGGCAGAGAGGCGGTGACGTGAGTTACCACGACCCCTACTTTCCCACCGTCGGGCGGGGCCGGCACTACGATCTGAATATGCGCTGCGCCCCGCTCACCGATCTCGCGACCTACGACTGCATCCTGATCGCCACCGATCACTCCGACTACGACTACGTGCGGATTGTCGAAGAGGCGCAGCTGGTAGTCGACACGCGCAACGCCACCAAGGGCCTCCGCTCGGAGAAGATCGTCCGCTGCTGATCGCCCCGTTCCCGCTGGCAAACAGGGCGCACGCACACGATCGCTAGTACCGCGGTCGCCGGTACCGACGTGCCGCTCATCCCGCTCATCCAAACCATCCCACCCGAGCCGCAGTCGCCATTCTGTCGTACCCTTTTAGCAACGCCCCCGTTCGGAGAGAAGAAGTTGATCGAATTTCCCCGCCTGGAACGCCTGCCGGCCTACGTCTTCAACATCACCGGCGAACTGAAGGCGGCCGCCCGCCGGCGCGGCGAAGACATCATCGACTTCGGCATGGGCAATCCCGACGGCCCCACCCCCAAACACATCGTCGACAAGATGATTGAGGCCGCGCAGCGCCCCGAAACCCACCGGTACTCCCTCTCCAAAGGCATTCCGCGCCTCCGCAAGGCCATTACAAACTGGTACGCGCAACGCTACTCGATTGAGCTCGATCCAGCCACCGAAGCCATCGTGACCATCGGCTCCAAGGAAGGCATCGCCCACCTGTGCATGGCTACCCTTGACAAAGGAGACGTGGTGCTGGTGCCTAACCCCAGTTATCCCATCCATATCTATGGCCCGGTCATCGCCGGAGCGAGTATCCGTTCCATTGCCATTCATGATACGGGCGAGTTCCTGCATGAGCTTGAGCAGTCTATCCCGCTCATGTATCCCAAGCCCAAAATGCTCATCCTCAACTTCCCTGCCAACCCCACCACGCAGTGCGTGGAGCTAAGCTTCTTTGAGCGGGTGGTGGCGCTGTGCCGCGCTCACGGCATCTACCTGGTGCATGACCTGGCCTATGCAGACATCACCTTTGACGGCTACCGCGCACCCTCTATCTTCGAGGTCCCGGGAGCGAGAGATGTCGCGGTCGAGTTCTTCACCTTGTCGAAGAGCTATAACATGCCGGGGTGGCGGGTTGGTTTCATGGTAGGTAACGCGAAGTTAGTTGCGGCGCTCGCGCGGCTCAAGAGTTATACCGACTACGGAACCTTTACGCCTATCCAGGTAGCCAGCATCCTCGCGCTCGAGGGTCCGCAGGAGTGCGTGCGCGAGATCACGGCAATCTACCAGCGGCGGCGCGACTGCCTCGTCGGCGGACTGAATAAGCTCGGCTGGGTGGTGCCGAGCCCCAAGGCCACCATGTTTGTCTGGGCGCCCATCCCCGAGGCCTACCGCGGCATGGGCTCGCTCGATTTCTCAACCAGGCTGCTGCGCGAGGCGAGGGTAGCAGTGAGCCCCGGCATCGGCTTTGGCGAGCACGGAGACGGCCACGTGCGCTTCTCGCTTATCGAGAACGAAGAGCGGACGCGCCAAGCGCTGCGATGCCTGAAGCAGATGCTGCAGCGCGACGATGTGAACGCCGCGGCCGCAACCAGCTGAGGGTGCGTATGTCCGCCGCTGAGCTCTTTCGCATCCGCACGGCCCACGCCGCAGACATCCCCGCGCTGCGCTGCCTGATCCAGGCGTCCGTGCTGGGGCTCGCCACCCATGAGTATTCTCCCCGCGAAGTGGAAGGCTCGCTCGGCAGCGTGCTGGGGCTGGATACCCAGCTCATCGCCGACGGCACCTACTTTGTCGCGGAAGCACAGAGCGGCGCGCCAACCCTCGCCGGCTGCGGCGGGTGGAGCTTTCGCAAGACACTGTGCGGCAGCGACCACGCGCCCCGCCGCGAGCAGGCGCTGCTCGACCCGGCGGTCGATGCAGCCAGGATTCGCGCCATCTATGTGCATCCCGCTTGGGCACGGCAGGGCCTCGGGACCCTGCTGCTGTCGCACTGCGAAGAGGCGGCTCGGCTGGCTGGTTTTCGCCACTACGAGATGGGATCGACGCTCACTGGCGTCGCTCTCTACTCGCTGCGTGGCTACCAGGGCCGCGAGCGGGTCGACATCGCGCTCCACAATGGAGAGACGCTGGGCGTGCTGCGCATGGTCAAGAGCCTGGACGAGCCTGCGGCGAGCCAGGAGACCCCTGGCAAGAGTCTCAACGCGCACGTCGCAGGTCCTGCGCTCTCCCCTAAGGCGGGTCCATGCGAGTAGCCTTCTTCTGCCCCACTGTCTCCGGCACCGGCGGCGTCGAGTCCGCCACCAGGAACCTGATGGCCGGCTTTCGTGCCCTCGGCGATCAGACGCACCTCTTCCTCTTCGGCGGGTCCTATGACCAGGGCTGGCTGAGCGGGCTTCCCTACACCCAGATCGGCAGCCCGCAGGACGCACGTCTCGCGCGCTTCGCAAAGTACGCCCTGGGCGCGCTGCGCGCGGTGGGCGGGTGGGAGCCGGATGCGATCGTCTGCTCGGATGTCACGACGCTCGAGATGGCGCGGCTCGGGCGCCTGGCGTCCGGCCGCCGCCGCACCCTCATCGCCTCCTGGATCCACTATCCGCTCCAGGAAGTGCGCATGAAGGAGAAGCTCGACCGCGCTGACCTGCACCTGGCCATCAGCGCCCAGATCGCGGACGACCTCCAGGCGTTTCTGCCGCAGCAGCGCCAGCGCATCTTCACCATCCTCAATGCGATCGATGTCAGTGCGGCGACCCTTGTGCCTCGCCCGCCCACCGCCGCCTTTCTCTACGTGGGGCGGCTTACCTTCGACAGTCAAAAGCGGGTGAACGACCTGCTGGTGGCCGTCTCGCGCCTGCGCGGCAGCTGGACGCTCAAAATCATCGGCACGCCCTCAAAGGGGTCAGAAGAGTTTGGCGAGCAACTTCGGGCGCTCGCCACCAAGCTCGGGCTGGACGACCGCGTGAGCTGGCTCGGCTGGCAGCAAAATGCCTGGCAGGCGGCAGGCCCAACCACAGCGCTCGTGATGCCGTCGGCCTGGGAGGGCTTTCCCATGGT
>DASWUY010000369.1:0-3616 GCA_036401435.1 Acidobacteriaceae bacterium
GGGGCCTGGTACATGGGCAGCAGCGCGGTGACGGCTTTGGGCTTGGCGACGCCGGGCTCGCGTCCGTCGGCTTCGCGTTCTTCATGGCAGGTGGCGCAGGGGCAGGCAAGGCGCAGCCAGGGAAAGCTCCAGTGGCTCTGATGGCCGTCCTTCCAATCGATAATCATGCCGGTGCCGTCGGTCTTCAGCACCCGCACTTTCACGGGCTCGGTCGCGTCGGCAGGCATCTCGCGATGGGCCTGCGCCTGGCGGCGGGCCTGCTCTTCGCTGACAAAGCTGATGCCTTCGTGACTCATGCTGGATGTGCTCCCTCTATCGCAATGCTACCAGCCGCCCCGGGCGGCCTACGGGGCAACGCTGAAGGTGCGCTTGCGAAAGTCAAGGGTGTAGCTTGCGAAGGATTGCAGGAGATCCTGCCCGATCAGTCCGAAGTAGTGCTCAAACTCCCCTGCCTGAGGGCTGGCCAGGACATGCTGACCATTGAGCGAGACGAGCCGGGTGCCGACGAAGAGCGGCAGCTGGTGGGCGGCGTAGGCCGGGCTCTCGTGGATGCCGTCGGCGCCTGCCAGCTTCGCTGTTTCCGGCGGCGGTCCGTGGAACAGGTCCGCGTGCTCGGCGAGGTAGTGATCGGTCAACCACGAGCTGCCGGAGCCCGTATCGAGGACGAAGAGGCGCGGCTGCGAGGCGCCAACCTTATCGCCTGCAAGCGCGGGCATGGTGTTGAGAGGGAGCAGCAGCGCATGACGGCCGAACCAGAGGCGTATGTCGGTCCGAGGATCGACCGCAGGGGATTGGGCGGCGATGGACAGGGTGCCGTCGCGGGAAAAGGTGAGACGGCCAAGCGCCGAGACTACGGGGTAGCCGAGCAGCGCGTTGGTCTGCCGCTTGATTTTGGCGATGTAGAGGTTCTGATCGGCGGTGACGTATACGGCGACGTTGTGCAGCTCGGCCTTGCCGATCTGCAGCATGGGAATTACGCCTGGCTGCGCGGAGAAGGCGCCACCGCCATAGCCATGAAGGGTCGCTGTGCCGTCGAGCAGGGTGACGCCCCAGTTCTTTGCGGTGGTTGCGGAGAGCACGGAGAGCTCGGCACCGGTGTCCATCTGCGCGGAAAACTGCTTGCCGGCGATGGTGACGGGGTACTCGAGACCGACGCGGGGGAGGGTGAAGTCTGCGCTGACGTGGATGGTCTGCGCGGGCAGATGCTGCAGCAGCGCGGCGACGTGACGCTGCTCGCGGATGTTCTTGCCGGCGTCCGGCATTTTGGCGCCGAAGAGCTTGTCGAGGTCGTCGAACATCTGGGCGGCGGCGCCATACTGCCCCTGCCGGGTGGCGTTCGCGGCGAGTGTTTCCAAGGCATCGCCGATCTAGTTGGGGGTGAGGGAGGAGTTGTGTGTGTTGACCGCGGCGACCAGGGGCTTGACTGCATCCTCAAAGCGGCCGACGTGAAAGGCGAGCATGCCGAGGAAGTACAGGTGCTCCTCGGTTGAAAGGTTGGCGGCCGCACCGAGCTGGTCTGAAAACTCGAGGAGGCGGTCCTGGTTGAGCAGCTGCTGGAGCGACGCTGCGGTGACTGGAGGCGCCTGCTGAGCGAACCCGCAGGCCGAAGCGAGCAGCATGGCCAAGAGGCGAAGAGAATTTCGAGGTGCAGTCATCATGGCGCGGGGGCGCAGCGATCCCTCTTGGGCAGTTTACGCCGTGCGTGCTTGAGGCCGAACGGGAGAGCGGGTGCCTATCTAGGTCCAGTAGAGCACTCGTGCCAGAGGGAGCAGCTCGCGAATGGTCTGCTCAAACCAGGCACGCATCTCGCTCATCGACTCCTTGGGATACACGTACTTAAAGCCGCCGAACTTGGTTCGCTTGATGGTGCGGCTCTCTTCTCGAAGGTCGAGGGTGGTCTTCGGGTACCAGCCCAGCAGCACCTCCTTGGAGCCGGGCGTGAAACGGTGCGTGATCAGCTCTGCCGAGAGGTCGAGCGCGGTGATGCCGGTAAGCGCGGCCGCGACCGCCTCAAAGAGGGCTCGATATTCTTCGGGCCATCGCTCGAGCGGCATGATGGGCGCGATGGTCAGGCCCACGGGATAGCCCGCACGAGCCATGGCGCCCATGGCAGCAAGCCGCTGCGCGACGGGGGCGGTACCGCCCTCGAAGTCTCTGGAGACGCCTGCTGCGTTGACAGAAAACCGCACGCGGGTTCGTCCCGAGTGAGGCAGCCCCAGCAGGCTGGCGACGCCGTCGAACTTGGTGGTCCAACGTAACTGGACGGGCATGTCATCCCAGGCGCCGAAGAAGCGGATTGACGCCTCGAGGGCGCCGGTGAGGTGCTCGATGCCGAGCGGGTCGGTGTAGCAGGAGGCTTCAAAGGTCGTTCCTTCGTGGGCGCGATCGCTGGAACGCGAAGTAACGCGGCCGGTACCCGCATAGCTCCGCAGCCCTTCAAGGATCTCGGGAACATTGGCGTACGCGCGGGTGACGGGCGGACCGCTCAAGGAGCCGGCGAGGTAGCAATATTGGCAGTGAGCCGGGCAGCCCTGTGCCAGGTGGAACTGCCAGTCGGCGGAAGGAGGGATGGGCTGCAGCCTGCGGGCGCCGGGGGGCGAAACGACGACAGCGAGCGTGCCCTTGGCAAGGGCGTAGCTGCGACCCGGTGTCTCGGCCTTGAGGCTCTGCAGGCGGTTGGTGCGCAGCCGCACGGCGGTGGCGCCGAGTGCCACGGCGCGATCGAAGATGGCGCGGCCAAAGGGCAGCGCATAGGCGTCGGGAGTGATCATCACCTGGCGCGGACGCCAGAGCTTGCCGGTGGCGGGCATAGCTTTGGGGACAGAATCGGGCTGCGGCGTGTGCCTGGCGGCCTGGGCGACCAGCTCGGACTCGAACGGCTCCGAGGCTTCGGCCAGCTTTGCGTTAGACATAGGGGTAGGAGGTTGAGGGATCAGGGTGGTGATGGCCGCGATCGTGCTAATGAGTTCGATTGCGCCAGAAGAAGTAGCCAGCCATGCTGAAGCCGATGAGGGTGACGCAGGCACGCATCAGGCGGGGATTGACGCGCCTGGCACTGCGGCCGCCGACGTAACCGCCAATGGCGCCGGTGACCATCATGAGGAGGCAGTGCTGCCAGAGCACCTGCCCTTCAAAGATGAACAGGAGAACCGCGACTCCGTTGGCGAGGGTGGTCGTGACGACTTTAAGCGCGTTGATCTGGTTGATATTTTCTATGCCGAAGACGGCCAGCAGCGAGATGATCAGAAAGCCCGCGCCGGCACCGAAGTAGCCGATATAGACAGTCACGAAGAGCATGCCGCAGACCAGAGGCGCAATCGCCGGCCGGTGCACGAGCTCTGCTGCCTCATCGACCGTAAGCTTGCGTTTGCCGCGGGTGCGCGCCTGCAGACGGCGTGAGATGGGTCCGCTGAGGGCAAAGAGTGAAGCGGCGACCAGCAACAGCCAGGGGACGAGGCGGAGGAAGGTCTCCTGCCCGGTGTGCAGCATGAGCAAGCCACCGGAGACGCCGCCGATCGAGGCTGCGAGGCCCAGGGGCAAGACCAGGTGGCGATTTTCCCTGAGGTCGCGCGCGTAAGCCAGGATGGACGTTGCCTGCCCCGGCCAGAGGGCCACG
>DASWUY010000370.1:0-18775 GCA_036401435.1 Acidobacteriaceae bacterium
ACTCGGCGATCTCGGCGGCAAACTGCGACACGATGGGGGCGGATACCTTGGTAGCCATGGAAGAAAGCTCCTGCGGATCAGGGGGTCAGGACAGAGGATGCTCGGGAAACGCGCGTCGACAATCTGCCACCGCGCCCGGGCGAAGTGACCCTCCTGCCGCCGGAGCATGCCGGCCTGTGGGAAGGAGCCGCTGTCCCCTTCACTTTACCAGACGCTCCTGACCTCCTCGCTGGGCCCGACGAGTGCTTGCCCTAGGCTCGCCGAGCCGCTCGCGGGCAGGTTGCGCCGCCCCGCGGCTACAATACTTCTGCCGAGACGTCGCCCCCAGCCAACTTACCCCGGCAACTTTGAGGAGAAAGCCCCCGATGCCCTTGTTCCGCCCCCTTACCAGCACCCTTGCCACGCTCTCGTTGTGCCTTGCTCCGTCGCTGCTCTTGTGGGCGCAGACCCCAGCGCCCAGGCTGGTCTCAGAAAATGGGCGCCATGCGCTGCTGGTGGACGGCGCGCCATACCTGGTGCTGGGCGCGCAGATTGGCAACTCCAGCGCCTGGCCTGCTGTGTTGTCCCAGGTATGGCCGGCGCTCGAGGCGACGCACGTCAACACGGGCGAGGCGCCGGTCTACTGGGAGCAGATCGAGCCGCAGCCAGGCCAGTTCGACTGGACCAACGTCGATGCGCTCATCGAGGGAGCGCGCGCGCATCATCTGCACCTGGTCCTGCTCTGGTTCGGCACCTGGAAGAACGGCAACGACCACTACGTTCCGCAGTGGATCAAGCGGGATCCGCAGCACTTTCCCCGCATGCTAAACAGCGCCGGCAATCCCATCGACGACCTTTCGGCCAACTCTCCGGTGAACATGGAAGCCGACCGCAAGGCTTTTGCGGCGCTCATGCATCATGTAGCCGAGAAGGACGGCACCGAGCACACCGTGATCATGATCCAGGTGGAGAACGAGTCGGGCGGGATCGGCTCGGCGCGCGACTACTCCGCTGCGTCCAACCGCGAGTTCGCCGGGCAGGTACCCTCGGAGCTGGTCAAGGCGCTCGGACGCAAGGGCGGCACCTGGTCCCAGGTCTTCGGCGGCAACGCGGATGAGGCATTTCAAGCCTGGCACCAGGCGCGCTACGTCAACGCGGTAGCCGAGGCGGGTAAGCGCGAGCTCAACATCCCTTTCTACTGCAATGTGTGGCTGGCCTACCCGCCGGCCGCGCTGCCGGAGCGGCACATCGCCACTGCCGGGATCGGCTACCCCTCCGGCGGGCCGAACCAGGGCATGCTCAATATCTGGAAGGCGGCCGCGCCCAGCATCGACATGATCGGGCCTGACCTCTACTCGAGCAATCCGGAGTTCATCCTCAGCATCTTTGACATCTACGCGCGGCCTGACAACCCGCTCTGGATCCCGGAGACGGGCCAGAGCAACGATTACGCCGGCTTCTTCTTCGCGGCGCTGGACAAGGGCGCCATCGGCTTCTCGCCCTTTGGCGTGGACTGGACCGGCTGGCTGCCGACCGGGACCGTGCCCCGGGCGCATGCTGCAAACTTCGCGCTGCTGGGTCCCATGGACCGCACCATCGCCCAGCTGGTCTACGCGGGCAAGGTGAAGACCTTTGTCGAGTCAGCGGGCGGCGTTGACCAGGAGAAGGTCTTCGCGGGCAAGACTTCCGGCCGAGCGTCTGACGCTGCTGGCGGTGCCCTGATCAGCCCCGTGACCCTGGCGAATGCGCTGGTGCCGCTGGACGAAGCGGGCACCGCGGAGACGCGGGCTGCGGATGCGGGCGGCGCGTGGGTTGCGGAGGCGCGCTTCGGCTTTCCGCAGCGCGATGGTGAGGCCGCGCCCGGCTCGCCGGCCAAGGAAGGCCGCCTGCTGGTCGCCCAGCTTGGGCCGGACGAGTTTCTGCTGACCGGCATCGGCGGCAACGTCTTCTTCCACCGGCCGGGCTACCTGCCGGGCATCCGTATGCAGATCCTTACCGCGGAAGAGGGCTACTACACGCCCGGTGCGACGCCGGGCGCGGCCGAGGTGTGGCATGTGACGCGGGTGCTGAACGGGGACGAGACCGACCGCGGCATCCGCTTCCCGGACCCCAGTGCCCGGCCGCCAGGGGGGAACCAGGCAGCGGCCAGCCAGCCTGTCTCGGGCGACCCGCCGCCGCCCGTCTCTACGCGGTCAGGGCCGATGGCGGTGCACCTCGTACTGGGCCGATTCTGATGCCTGCGTGCAGGCGTGGGCGCGGACTTGCGCTGCTGGGCCCGCGCCTGCTGCCCGCCGTGCTGGCGGCGGTGCTGCTCGCTCCGCCTGCCGCCCTGGCCCAGCCGGCGCCGGCGGAGACCATCACCCTCGATACGTTCGGGCCCACCGCGCCCTTCCCGCACTTCTGGGAGCAGGCCTTTGGTTCCGGTCGCGCCATCCTCACCCTTCGCGAGAGCTATCGCGACGACCTGCGCGCTGTGCACCAGGCGACGGGCTTTCGCTACGTGCGCTTCCACGCCATTCTCCATGACGAGGTGGGCGTCTATAACGAAGACGAGCATGGCAACGCCGTCTACAACTTCGCCTATGTGGACCAGATCTACGACGGCCTGCTCAGCAATGGCGTACGCCCGCTTGTCGAGATAAGCTTCATGCCGAAGAAGCTGGCCTTCAATCCCGATGCGCTCCATCCCTTCTGGTACAAGCAGAACGTCTCTCCACCCAAGTCGATGGAGAAGTGGGATGCGCTGATGACGGCCTTTGCCCGCCACCTGGTCGAGCGCTATGGCATCGACGAAGTGGCTCAGTGGTACTTCGAGGTGTGGAACGAGCCGAACATCGACTTCTGGGGTGGAGTGCCTGCGCAGCGCTCCTACTTCGAGCTCTACGACCACACCGCGCGTGACCTGAAGTCGGTGAGCGAGCGCCTGCGCGTGGGCGGCCCGGCGACGGCCGCGGCGCAGTGGGTGCCGGAGTTTTTAAAACACGCGGCCGCCCAGCACGTGCCGGTGGACTTTGTCTCCACCCACGGCTACGCCGACGACACGGTTGAAAATCTCTTTGGCAGTGAGTACGCGGCGACGCACGAGATTCCCATGGACGAGCGCGTCTGCCGCGCCGTGGCCCATGTCCACGCGCAGATCGAGGGTTCCCCGCTGCCCCGCACGCCGCTCTTCTGGACCGAGTGGAACGTGCAGGGAGATCACCAGTCGCGGGACACCCCGTTTGTCGGGCCGGGGGTCGCGAACACCATCCGCCAGTGCGATGGCCTCGTCGACATGCTCTCCTTCTGGACCTTCTCCGACGTCTTTGAAGAAGGCGGCCCGGGCGAGCGGCCCTTCAACGGCTCCTTTGGGCTGCGTGCCGAGTTTGGCATCAACAAGCCGAGCTTCCATGACTTCGCCTTGCTGCACCAGCTGGGCACGCTGCGCTACGCGAACCCCTCATCCAACGTGCTCGCCACGCGCCGCGCCGACGGCACCGTCGTGGTCGCGGTGTGGAACCTGGTCGACCCGGGCTCGACCAGCCGGCCGCCACAGAACATGACGTTGGTACTGCGAGGCGTGGCGCCAGATGCGGCCGCGACCATCGAGCGCGTCGACGACAGCCACGGCAATCCCCTGCGGGCCTACGCGGCGATGGGCAGCCCGCAGTACCCTACCCCGGCGCAGGTCGCTCAACTGAACCAGGCGAGCGCGCTGCCCCCGCCTGAGCGCGTGCGCCTGTCCGCTGGCAAGCTCCAGTTGACCCTCGCGCCGAATGCGCTGGTTCTCCTGACCCTCAAGCCTTAGCCTCGCGCCTTAGCCTGCGTCAGGCTGGACCGGGGCAGGTGCCTAAACCGTCAGCCGGCTGCGTCTTGACAGCGCTTCACTGCCCGGCCTAGCGTCCTGTTGCGGGGTCGCGTTCCCCCTCCAGGTACGTGCGTAACCGCCTGCCACGGAGCAGGCTCGGCGCAGCGAACGCGGGCACACTCACGGAGGCAAGAACTCTTATGAAACGACGGATCCTGGCTATTCTCGGCTGCATCGTCCTCACCAGTCCCGCCCTGCTGGCTCAGTACCGCGCCTCCATCCAGGGTACGGTCACCGACACGACGGGCGCCGTGATTCCCGGCGCCACCCTGACCCTGACCGACCTGGGCACAGCGCAGGTGCTGACCAGCGCGAGCGATGAAAACGGCCTCTTCAACTTCAACGCCCTCCCCCCCGACGCATTTTCGCTCGTTGCCGAGCGAGCCGGGTTCAAGAGGAAGGTCTTTGATCGCGTGCAGATTATCCCTGAGCAGCCGAACGCCTTCAACGTGCAGCTGGAAGCAGGTGGCGTGTCGGAGACGGTGACGGTGACAGCCGATCAGCAGACCGTGCTGGACACCGAGACAGCGTCGATCAGCGGCGACATCAGCAGCAACGAGATCCAGCACCTGCCCTCCTTCGGTCGCGATGTCTTCCAGCTGGCGCAGCTGGCGCCGGGCACGTTTGGCGACATGGCGCAGGGCTCGGGCGGCGGCACCGCCAGCCTGCCGGGAACCCAGGGACCAGGTGGCACCAGTTCCACAGCCGGATCGTTTGCCACGGAGAACGGACCGCAGATCGTCTCCGGCGGAGGACAGTACGAGACGAACGGGATCACGGTCGATGGCATCTCGACGGTCAGTGCTGTTTGGGGTGGCACCAGCGTGATCACGCCGTCTGAAGACTCGGTCGGCGACATGAAGGTCATCTCCAACAACTACGACGCGGAGGCCGGACGCTTCAGCGGAGCACAAATCGAGGTGACCTCGAAGTCCGGGACCAATGCGTTTCACGGCAGCCTCTTCTTCAAGGCCGACCGCCCCGGACTGAACGCCTACCAGCGTTACAACAGCCCGCAGTCTGTAGACCCCGGCACACCCGCCCAGCGCAGCCTGCTCAAGGACGAGTCGCGCTTCAACCAGTTCGGCGGCAGCATCGGCGGGCCCATCTGGAAGGACAAGATCTTCTTTTTCTTCGACTATGAGACGCTGCGCAACAACACATCTTCAACGGCCACAGGCTGGTACGACACCTCGGCTTTCGACAAGCTGGGGCCCGCAGGCAGCATCTCTTCCAAGTACCTGAACTTTCCCGGCTCAGCGGTCAGCTCAGCCGGCCAGGTCAGCGCCACCTGCGCTACCATCGGGCTCACGGAAGGCACGCAGTGCGCGACGATCACGGGCCAGGGCCTGGATATCGGCTCGCCATTGAAGAGCGCCCTGGGTACGCAGGACCTCACCTGGACCGATACCTCTCACCCGGGCATCGGCGGGGGACTGGACGGCGTAGCAGATATCGGGGAATACACCACGCTGACCCCGACACAGATCACCAACGAGCAGTACAACGGCCGGCTGGACGTCAACGCGTCGAAGAACGACCGGGTCAGCTTTACTATCTACTGGGTCCCTTCCAACACCACCAACTACAACGGCACGGCGCGCGCGTATAACCTCTACCACCACGCGGTGACCAACGACGCGTTTGCCGGCATCTGGAACCATACCTTCTCTTCAAGCCTGCTGAATGAGGCTCGCGTGAACGCAGCAGGCTGGCGCTTCAACGATGCCGCCTCCAACCCGCAGGAGCCCTTTGGGCTGGCGCAAGACACCGTGCAGAATATCGGGAATATCACGTTGAATTACTTCGGTGCGCCCGGTCCGAGTCAATACAACCAGTGGACCTACAGCTACCAGGACGTTGCGACCAAAATCCTCGGGCGGCATAGCATCAAATTCGGGGGCGGCGTCACTCGCCTCTACTACCTTAATGACGCGCTGTACGCGGCGCGGCCGCAATTTACCTTCTACAACCTGTGGGACTTTCTCAACGATGCGCCCGAGGCCGAAGGCGGGAACTTCAACCCCTTGAGCGGCACGCCCAGCGCAGACCGCCAGGACGACCGCGAAGACCTGTATGGCTTTTTCGTGCAGGATGACTTCAAGGTTGCTCCGAACCTTACCGTGAACCTTGGCCTGCGTTACTCCTACTTCGGCTCTTTCTCGTCGAAGGAGGGCAACTTGAACACGGTGCAGTTAGGCACTGGCGCCGGCACGTATAGTGACCTGAGCATCCGGCGCGGTGGCAACCTCTACACCCCGCAGAAGGGGAACTTCGGTCCGCAGGTCGGCTTTGCGTGGAGCCCGGCCGAGGCGAACGGCAAGCTGGTGCTGCGCGGCGGCTTCGGCGTGAACTACAACCAGGAAGAGATTGCCATTGCCGCGAACGGCTTCCAGAACCCGCCCTCCGTGGTCAATCCAAACTTCACCAGCGTCTCTCCCGCGAAGATCAATCCGGACATCATCTACCAGTTGCCGAGCGACGTGCATTCGCTCTTCGGCTACCCGCCAAATCCTCATACCATTGTCGCGTTCAACGCGCAGAATCTTCCCACCACCGGTTCCGTCAGCGTGGTCAACTTTCCCTCGCACGTGCCTTCGGGGATGACCTACCACTACTCGCTCGATACCCAGTACGAACTGCCGCAGCAGTGGGTTGCGAGCGTCGGGTATCAGTCCTCGCTGGCTCACCACATCATTCACACCTACCAGGACTATGCCCTGGCCGCGGCTTTCAACCTGCCTGTCAATCCGCTGGTCAACAACATCCAGACCTTCAACGACGAGGGCCACTCGAACTATCACGCTATGCTCGCCGGGATCAGGCACCAGTTCTCGCACGACTTCCTGCTCGATGCGCAGTACACCTGGTCCAAGAGCATGGATGACGGCTCCGGGCCGTACTACCTCGATCCGTATCCGGACAAGCCGTATCTCGCCTATGGCCGCTCGGATTACAACGTAGGTCAGGCGTTCAAGCTATATGGCTTGTGGCAGCCTGTCTTCTTCAAGGGCGGACACTCGTTATTTGACAAGACGGTGGGCGGCTGGTCGCTCAGCGGTATCTTCAATCTGCATACCGGCTTCCCCTGGACGCCGGTCTTCGGCAATATTACCAATGGAGCGCTCTACTACCAGGGCAGCTACTACGGTTCGTTGCGCCCGGCTGCCTACCTGGGTGGCGCGCACAAGAGCGGCAGCAACGACGCGTTCAAGTCCGGACCCCGCGGCTCGGACCAGACTTCGTTCAACACCAACTATCCGAACGGCGCCTTGAGCTACTTCACCATTCCCGCCTATACGCCGGTCACAGCGCCGCTGCCTGCAACCTTCGCCCCGCCGCAGATGCCTGGGGTCTCCCGCAACTTCCTCACTGGGCCAAGCTACCGGGATGTGGACGCGACAATCTCAAAGGGGTTCGGGCTGCCGAACGTTCCCGGCATCGGCGAAGGCGCACGGATCGAGATACGGGCGGACGCCTTCAACGTCTTCAACCTGCTTAACATGAACACCGCGAGCATCCGCAACAACATCTCAACGACCTTTACGGATCCGGTCTCGGGCGTGGCAACACAGGTGAGCAATCCTAACTTCGGCCAGGCGCAAAGCGCGCTTGGCTCGCGAACGGTAGACCTGCAGGCCCGCTTCAGCTTCTAACCGCTTCGCTGGGCAAGGCCGGACGATTCTCGTCCGGCCTTTTTTCCTGCCTCTTAGAAGTCGACGTGCGCCCGCACCGAAGGGACCCACACCGGCCCGCGGTCGTGGTTGTATCCGGGCGAGTCAACGTGCGAGAGCGCGAGCGCGAAGTACAACCCTCGCCAGGCATGCAGGTTGTAGTACGACTCGAGCGTATTCTCGCGGCCGTAGCGCAGCCGCCCATCGCCGAGCAGAAAGCCCAGGCCGCCGTCGGCAAGATAGTTCTGGTGGTCGCGCTTGATGGCGTTGGACACAAAGGCCAGGCCTGCCTTGTCCTGTGGCCGCGACCACTCTGTCCCGTCGTAGTCGCCGCCGACGAGCACCGTCTGATCGACTTCCGTATAGGCAAAGGACTCATGCTGCCCTTCGTTCCAGCCGAAGCGTGCGGCCAGCCGGAGGTGACCGGTCACCTGCTGCTCGCCGTTGTAGCCAAAGCCGTACTTGATCGCTCGGAAGTGTTCGTGCGCCGTGATCGTCGGCCGCGGGTCGATACCTTTGAGGTAGGCGTTCACCGCTTCGCGGTAGCTTCCCATGTGCGCGTTGTTGCGGAAGATCAGCAGGCGCTGGGTTCCTTCACGGCCGGGCAGCAGGCTGTGTCGCCACTCGAACTCGAAGTTCTGCCCCTTGGCGCGGCTGAGCGCCCAGTCGAGATCAATCCCGTTCGCGACCGTCGGCATCAGTGCCAGGCCATAGCGCACAGCCCAGGCGCGGTCCTGGTATTCGGCCGTGGCGGCGTAGGTGTAGCCGCGGGTGTCGGCCGCGTAATCCCACGCGCCGTTATTGTCGATGGTCCAGTTCGTGAACTGCAGATGGCTGTCGCTGACCACCCCGCTGATGTCGAAGACGTCAGGAAGCGACATCTTGCCCAGGCGCAGCTCCAGGCGGCGCACGGGGGCGCGACTGGCCAGGCTCAGAGGGCCACGTGCTACGTCGGTCATCTCGCTTGTGAACCCGATGGTCTGGTGCAGCTCTGCGTGCGCGATGTAGGGCTTCGATCCAAGATTGGGATTGCGCACCACGTCGAGGTTGGTGAAGCCGGCAAGCCCCAGGGCCTGGCTCAGTCCGCGGCCGCCGGAGGACTCGATATCGAGGATGAAGTCCGTGTTGAAGCGCTGGTCGCGCGGGGTCTCTGGCCGGCGAGGCAGCCGCTGCAACTGGTAGCCGAGAAAGAGCGTGCCCAGCAGCGAGGTCTTGTACTCGCCGGCCCGACGCAGGCTGTTGACCCCCTGGTAGGGGGAGTGGAAAGCGGGGTGCGCCTGGAAGATGATGTTGGCCTGCCCGGCGATGTACCAGGGCGTTCCTTCTGGATGCGGGAACATGGTGGGCGGCTCCGAGGGTTGGCTCGCCTGGTCTGCGCCGGGCTTCCTGGTCAGGCTCCTGGTGGCATTGCCGCCGCCGGCGGACTGCGGCTCAATAGCCGCGGCAAGCAGTGGCGAATTGGCAAGCGCGGGCTGCTGCGCGCGCGCGGGAAGACTGACGAGCACCGCCGCCGTGACAACGAAAAGACCTCGCACCCTCACCAGCCTCCCTGCACTCTCGTCCCCCCGATGGTGGGCGTCGCCCACCCGCCAAACCGCAGCCGTGCCACGTAAGCATAGCTGGCGCGTGTGAAGACAACGCGTTCTCGGGGGACGATTGCGCGCGCTATGCTTGGAGCCGCAGGCCCAAACGCCGCCAGAAAGGAGAGCTCCCGACGATGCGAATCCTGCCCGGCATCCTCGCGTCGCTTGCCCTGGCGGTGCCGCTGGCCCACGCGCAGGCCAGCCGCACCATGGAGGTGCGGGAGGGCTGGACCCTGCGCTCCGCTTGCACGCTCCAGGCTGCGGGAGCCGAGCTCTCAACCGCTGCCTATGTGCCGATGGGCTGGGCGTTGATCACGGTTCCCTCTACCGTGCTGGCTGCCCAGGTAAGCACGCATGCTGTCCCTGATCCGTACTACGGCACCAACCTGCGCGGCCTGCCCGGCACCAGCTACCCGCTGGGGGCCAACTTCTCCAACCTGCCCATGCCGCCGGCGAGCCCCTACGCCTGCGGCTGGTGGTACCGCACGCGCTTTCACCTGGCGCCGGCCAGGCAAGGGGGGCGCCTGTGGCTGCACCTGGGCGGCATCAACTATCGAGCCGCCCTGTGGATCAACGGGCGGCAGGTGGCGAGCGACCGCGACCTGGCCGGCGCCTACCGCACCTACGACCTCGATGTGACGGACGCAGCCCTGCCCGGACGGGAAAACGTGCTCGCGATTGAGACCTTTGCGCCCACGGAGAAGGACCTGGGCATCAACTGGGTGGACTGGAACCCCTGCCCGCCGGACAAGGACATGGGGGTAACCGGCCCAGTCTCCGTCCACAGCACCGGCCCGGTGGCTGTTCGCTACCCCATGGTCTCCACCCACTTTGCAGACGGCGGGCTGAGCGCCGCCGAGCTGTCCATCCATGCCGAGGTCGAGAACGCCGACGCGCGGCCCGTTGCGGTCACCGTGCAGGCGCGACTGCTTGGCCTGACCCTCCTCCAGCGCCTCACGCTCGCTGCGCATGAGCGCCGCACCCTCGGCTTCGAGCCGGCAATGTACCCCGAGCTGCGCATCGCGCATCCGCAGCCCTGGTGGCCCTACCAGATGGGCGAGCCGCACCTCGAGACGCTGCGTGTGACCGCTCAAGTCGACTTAGCGACCTCAGATGACGCCACCATCCGCTTCGGCATCCGCGAGATCACCTCCGAGCTTACCGCTACCGGCTCCCGGCTCTTTCGTGTGAACGGACAGCCTGTCTTTATCCGCGGCGCAGGATGGTCGCAGGACATGCTCCTCAGGGAAGACCCGAAGCGCCTGCGCGACCAGTTCTCGCTGGTGCGGGATCTCGGCCTCAACACCCTGCGCCTGGAAGGCAAGCTCGAGACAGAAGACTTCCTCACCCTGGCGGACGAGCAGGGCATCCTGCTGATGGCTGGCTGGTGCTGCTGCGACCAGTGGGAGCAGTGGGACAAGTGGACGCCCGAGAACTACGCCGTCGCCGCGGCATCGCTGCGCGCCCAGATGCTGCGGCTGCGCAGCCACCCCAGCCTGCTGGTCTGGCTGAATGGCAGCGACAACCCTCCTCCGTCCACCGTGGAGAGCACCTACCTCGGCATCGAGCGGGAGACCCTGTGGCCGAATCCCACCCTCTCCTCTGCGTCTGCGCGCGTGAGCGCCGTTACCGGGCCGAGCGGCGTCAAGATGACCGGGCCTTACGACTTTGTGGCGCCCTCCTACTGGGTGGCCGACAAGGACAAGTACGGCGGCGCCTACGGCTTCAACACCGAGACCAGCCCCGGGCCCTCGCCGCCGCTCGAGCCGAGCCTGGCGCGCTTCCTGCCCGCCGCGCAGCAGTGGCCTCCCGCGGATGCCTGGCAGTACCACAACGGCTCCGGCGAGTTCGCGCAGCTCACCGCCTTTGACACCGCGATGCAGCACACCTATGGCCTGCCCCACTCGCTGGCCGAGTACGAGCGCTACGCGCAGACCATGGCCTATGACGGCGAGCGCGCGATGTTCGAGGCCTACGCGCGGGAGAGATACACCCGCACCACGGGGGTGGTGCAGTGGATGCTGAACAACGCCTGGCCCTCCATGATCTGGCACCTTTATGACTATTACCTGGACGCGGGGGGCGGCTACTACGGCGCGCGCAAGGCCAATGAGGCGCTGCACGTGCAGTACTCCTATGACGACCGCTCCGTCGTCGTGATCAACAACACCAGCGCTGCCGCGCCAGCCCTGCGCGTGGTCGCCACCGTCTATGACCTCGACCTGCACCCGCAGTACACCCGCGAGGAAAATGTGACCCTGGGCGCCGACTCATCCACGCGTGCCTTCCTGCTGCCAGAGGAGGGCTTCGCTTCTCCCTCGCTGCACTTTGTGGAGCTTGCGCTCCTTGACGCGCAAGGCAGCCACGTGAGCGACAACTTCTATTGGGTGCCCGCGGCGCTCACGACCTTCGACTGGCCGAAAACCAACTTCACCCATACGCCCGCCGCGAGCTACGAAGACCTGACGGCGCTGGCCGCACTGCCGGCTGCGCACCTGGCTGCTTCGCTGCGGCGCACCGAGACGCGGGGCGTGTTCGCGCTCGAGCTGCGGAACACCTCGCCGGCACTGGCGTTCGCCATCCATGCGCGCGCGGTCGACGGCGCCGGACAGCCGGTCGCGCCTGCGTTCTGGTCGGACAACTACATCGCGCTGCTCCCGGGCGAGGCTCGCCGCCTCACCGTGCACGCAGCAGCCGCGATTGCCTCAGTGACAGTGAGCGGCTGGAACCTCGCGCCGCAGCAGCTCGCTGCTCCTGCTCGCGCCGAAGGGCGGCGGTAGTTCCAGGTTAGCGCCGCCCGGCGGCCCTGCCCCTCAGAACAGGTGCGGCACAAAGCGGTCAGTGTTGCGCACCACTGGGGAGCGAGCCTCGCGCACACCCAGCCCGCATGCCTCTCCATCCACCAGCCAGCTGCCCAGCACCACCCAGTTGCCATCCACGCAGGGCACCGGCGCCAGACCCTGGTAGACCCACGGACCGGCGGCAAAGGCGCCATCTGTCTCGTACCGCCGCGCTCCATCGACCACAGAGACATTCGCGCCCTCACGCCCCAGCAGCGGCTTGCGCACAAACCGGGTCATCTGCCGCGGCCGGTCGAGATAGGCCGGCAGCAGCAGGTCGTGGTCCGGGTACAGCTCCCACAGCACCGCCAGCAGCGCCTTGTTCGACCACAGCATCTTCCAGATGGGCTCGATCCACTGGGTGCGTCCCGTAGTCGCCCTCTGCCCCGGGGCCATGGACTGGAGCGCGTGCGCGCCGAAGGGCTCCTGCAGCAGCGTCTCCCAGGGGTAGAGCTTGAACAGCGACTCGATGCTGGCGTGGCCGAGGTCGACAAACGAGGATCGCCGCGCATCCCACCCGAGCTCCCGCATCAGCAGGCTCTGGGTGCGCAGCCCGGCCGATGCGGCGGTGTCGCGCAGGTAGGCAACCGTAAGCGCGTCCTCCTCATGGCCGTCGTGGGCGAAGCAGACGGGCTCGGCGAGGTACGGGCGCAGGTCCTTCCACTTGGCCACCAGCTTCTCGTGGATGGAGTTCCACTGGTCGCGCCCGGGGTGACACTCCTCCAGCCAGTGCCACTGCACTACGGCCGCCTCAACGAGCGAGGTGGGCGTATCCGCGTTGTACTCCAGCAGCTTGATAGTGCGGCCGTCAAAGGCCAGGTCCATGCGCCCGTAGAGGGCAGGCGGCTCCTCTTCCCAGGTGCGCCGGATCGCCGCCTCTGCCTCCCGGGGGATGTGCATGGATCGAAGCAGGTCGCGGCGGAGGATGAAGTCGCCCGCCGCCAGGCACATCTGCTGCAGCTCGTGGGTAGCCGCCTCCAGGCGGTCGACCTCCGCTGCCGAAAACTCCCAGTACGCGGACTCATCCCAGTAGGGGCGTCCCTCGACCGAATGGTAGGTCAGCCCCTGCGAGGCCACAATCTGCTCCCAGTGCCGCCGCGGCTGCGCCACCCGTCGCTGCATCACTCGCCCGAGCCACCGCCGTGGCCGCCGCCATCTCCCTCGCCTCCGCCAAAGCCGCCGCGGGTCACGCTGCCGTCTGTCACCGTGTCGCCCACGCTGCGCCCGCCCCTGCCGCCATAGACGTAATGCGCGGCAGAGCCACCATGCCCGCTGCTGCAGTAGGAGTCAGGCACCTTGTGCCCGGCCGCGTCCACGCAGTCTCTCCGCTCCCGGCAGCCTACCGCCGCGGCAGCCATCAGCAGCACACATGCGGGAATCTCGCGCGATCTTCGCCTCATGCTCCCCATCATCAGGCTGCCTGGACCGAGTTGACAATCCCCGCGGCGCGTCGCCCGGCAGGGCGCTCCCGGAGCCCTGCGCGTAGCGCGCGCATCTACCTGCTCATATGCGCGGGCTGCTCATCCTTCTCTTTCTTGCCACCCCTGCCCTTCCACAGACACCCAGTCCCCTGGCACCGCCATCCAGCTTCTTCTCTCGCCTGGCCGACTTCTACCACTCTGACTGGCGTTCTGATCCGGGCGCGCCGGCCTCCGCAGCCCCGGCCCGCCGCGGGGCTGCTTCGCCGCTGGACTCGCCCCCCTTCCCCAATGCGGACTGGCCCTACGGCGGCTCTCCCGTGCTCGGCGAGCCCGACACCCAGAGCTACCCGCTGATGAACGCCATCCGTCGCGCCAACTCGCGCACCAAGCTGTACGGATGGATCGACCCTTCGGTCAACGGCAGCACCTCTTCGCACACCAACGCTCCAGAAGCCAACGACGAATACTCCAACCGCGTCCAGCTCAACCAGATCGTCGTCTATCTCGAGCGGCTGCCCAATTCCGTCCAGCAGGATCATGTCGACTGGGGCTTTCACCTCACCGCGCTCTACGGCACGGACTACCACTACACCACCGACCGCGGCTACCTCTCCTCGCAGTCCGTCGACCATCACCGCCAGTATGGCTTTGATCCAGCGCTTGAATACATTGACGTCTACTTTCCGCACGTGGGCCAGGGCATAAACCTGCGCATGGGCCGCTTCATCTCCATCCCCGGCATCGAGGCACAGCTCTCCCCCAATAACTACGTCTTCTCCCACTCCGTTCTCTATGCCGTCGATCCGTTTACCGATACCGGCATCCTGGCTACGGTCAAGCTTTCGGATCGCTGGCTGGTGCAGGCAGGCCTGACTGCGTCGCACGACGTGGCCCCATGGACCCCGGACGCGAAGCCCTCTGGGGACCTGTGCGTGAGCTACACCAGCAGCAGCGTAAACGATAACCTTTACGCCTGCGCCAATGGCATCAACGATGGCAAGTACGCCTTTAACAACCTGCAGCACTACGATCTGACCTGGTACCACAAGGTGTCAAAGACCGTGCACCTGGCCACCGAGACCTGGTACATGTACGAGCGCGATGTCCCCGCCATCAACGGGCCGATCCTTGCGGAGAAAGGCACGACCCCGGCCTGGTGCCGGCCCGGCCAGCTGCGATGCACGGCGCCCGAGTACGCGGTGGTCGACTACGTGCAGAAGGAGCTGAACCCGCACGCCTACCTGTCCTTCCGCTCCGACTTCCTCAACGACAAGAAGGGCCAGCGCACCGGCTACCAGACACGCTACTCCGAGAACACGCTGAGCTATAACCGATGGTTCGGCAGCACCGTGCAGCTACGTCCGGAGCTGCGCCTGGACCATGCCTGGGACCGCCCGGGCTACGACGATGGCCGGCACAGCAACCAGTTCACCGCCGCCTCTGACCTCATCTTCCACTTCTGAGTCGCGCCGTCGCTTACTCGAGGGGAGCGACAGCCTCGGGCGGCACCTCGCTCGCGGCGCGCCTGCGCCTGGCGGGCGCCTTCTTCGTCTTCGTCGCTACGCCCATGCCCTGCTCATAGACCAGGTTGCCGCCCAGGTGCGCCGACGCGCCGACCACCACGTACCCGAGCGCGGCCAGCGTACGCGCCGTGCCCCGCGTGCCCGGCTTGCGCCGCGCGACCCAGGACGCGCCGAAGAGCCCCAGCGCTGCGACATTCAGCAGTCCGTGCACCGCGCCGATGCGTCGCGACGCACCCTTGGCCTCCGCCCAGTCATTCATGCCGGTGAGGGCGGCGCCGACCGCGCCCACCAGCCCTACGACGACGGTGGCATCCGCGGCCACGTCCATCGCCTGGCCCGCACCCAGCGCGGCGAGTGAGTCAAAGACCACCGTCGCCGTCCATGAGCCGACGGGCACATCGGTGAGTACGGCATGCAACGGCTCATGCAGCCAGGTCCCATGCAGCGCGTCGCGCACTCCGTCGCGTGCCTCGCCAAACACATCAAACGCCCGATGGACTGCGTCCTGTAGGGGCTGTTCCAAGGGGCCAATCCAATGCTGGCGTTCGGCCAGCGCCGCGAGCGGGTCTCGACTCATCCTGTGCGTCTCCTTCTGGACGTTTTGTCACTCTGGTGGATGCGTTCGCCCGGCCCGGAGCGGGCAAGCTGGTTGTGATCTCTGCGAAAATGGGCGATCGATCGGTTTGCCGCATTCCACCCGCGAGTCGCATGCGCGCCATCCCAGGAAGACAACTCCCATGAAGACACTGCAGGGCCCCAGCCTCTTCCTCGCTCAGTTCGTCGGCGATACGCCTCCCTTCGACTCGCTCGACGGGCTGGCCGGGTGGGCCGCCTCGCTCGGCTTCAAGGCCGTGCAGCTCCCTACCCACGACGCGCGCCTCTTCGATCTGGCCCTCGCAGCCCACAGCCAGGCCTACTGCGAAGAGATCCAGGCAGCGCTCGCCAACCACCGGCTCTGTATCTCGGAGCTATCCACCCACCTGCAGGGGCAGCTGGTGGCCGTGCATCCGGCCTACGACGCGCTCTTTGACCCATTTGCCCCCGCAGCGCTGCACGGCGATGAGCCGGCCCGCCGCGCCTGGGCTGTCGACCAGCTCACCCTGGCGGCCCAGGCCAGCCGCAACCTCGGCCTGGCCGCGCATGCCACCTTCTCGGGCGCACTCGCCTGGCCCTACTTTTACCCCTGGCCGCAGCGCCCTGCCGGACTCATCGACGAGGCTTTCGTCGAGCTGGCCCGTCGCTGGACCCCGATTCTGAAGGCCTTTGACGAAGCTGGCGTCGACCTCTGCTACGAGCTTCACCCTGGCGAAGATCTCCACGACGGCATCACCTTTGAGCGCTTCCTCTCGCACGTCGACAGCCATGTCCGCGCGCGCATTCTCTTTGATCCGAGCCACCAGGTCCTGCAGCAGCTGGACCCGCTCGCCTTCCTGGACGCCTACCATCCGTTCATCCGCGCCTTCCACGTCAAGGACGCCGAGTACCGCCCCAATGGCCGCTCGGGCGTCTACGGCGGCTACCAGGATTGGATCGATCGCCCGGGTCGCTTCCGCTCGCTCGGCGACGGCCAGGTGGACTTCGGCGCCGTCTTCAGCAAGCTGGCCCAGTATGACTACCCGGGCTGGGCCACGCTGGAGTGGGAGGACTGCCTCAAGAATGGGGAAGACGGGGCCCGCGAGGGCGCAGCCTTCATCGAGAGGCACATCATTCGCGTCACCGGGCGGGCCTTTGACGACTTTGCCGGCAGCTCGTCGGATGCGGGCCGCAACCGCCGCATCCTTGGACTTGCCTAGCGCTTTCTTAGCTCGCGGCCTTGAGGCGGAAGCGGCGGCCACGTTCGGCGATCCCGCCTCTGCCGGCTTTCTCCCCACCGCCGCGGCGCCTGCCCTCCGGGACGGGCATCTTTCTCTTCTCTGCTGCAGTCTCACCACGCAGTCATGCAAGACGACAGCAGCCGCGGCGCATCCTCCGGAAGCCTCCGCTTCGCGCTGTATGCGTCTGCCAACGCGGCCGTACTCTGGCTGCTCTTCGCAGCCAGCTACAGTCCGCACGAGTGGCTGGTAGGGTTCATCGTGCTCGTCGCCGCCACCGCGTTTGCACTCTTTCTGCGCCGCTACAAGCCGGTGGATGCGCACCTTGCGATGCGCGATGTGGCCCAGGGCTGGCGGCTGCCGTGGTACCTGCTCGTCGACTGCTGGACGATCCTGGTTGTGCTCGCACGCGACCTCTTCGGCAGCCGCCGCCCGGAGTCGTTCTTCCGTGTCTGCCACTTCGGCAAGCCCGGCGCCGCGGCTGAACCTGCCGAGCTGGGCCGCCTTATCCTCGCGACGATCTACACCACCGCTACGCCAAACTCCATTGTCATTGGCGCGGACCAGCACCGACTGCTCTTTCACCAGGTGGCCATGACGCCTGTGGAGCAGACCACCCGCGACCTGGGAGCGCGCCCGTGAACGCCTGGCAGATCGCCGCCGCCTCGATTGCACCCCTGCTGCTGCTCTGTGCCGACATGTGCCTGCGCGGCTCTCCGGAGCGCCGCCTGGTGGGCATGCAGATGACCAGCATCCTGGTCACCTTCCTCATGGTCCTGCTCACCATGGCCTGGGACCGGTACATCATGATCGACCTGTCGCTGGCGCTCGCCATCATGTCCTTCGGCGGCGGCTTGGTCTTCGCCCGTTTCCTTGAGAAGCACCTGTGAGCGCCCACCCCCACCTGGTCCATGCCCTGGTCGCCGGCCTGCTGGGGCTCACCGTGGCCTGCTGCGCGCTGGGCGTGCTGGGCATGTGGCGCATGCCCAACCCTACCCAGGCGCTGCACTATCTCTCGCTGCCCTCGGCGATGGGCTCCATCACGCTCACGCTGGCCGTGCTGGTGCAGTCCGGGTTCCATCCTGTCTTCTTCAAGACCGCAGCCATTGCCGCCGTCCTGCTCTCGTTCAACGCGGTCGTGACCCACGCCACCGCGCGCGCCTTTCGCGTGCGCGACCTGGGCCACTGGGAGCCGCGCGACGGCGACCCATTCACCTGGGTCGAGCCGGAGGACGTGGCATGACCTGGCTGGGCGCGGGCATCCTGCTGCTCGTCGCCATCTCGGGCCTGGCCGTCGTGCGCACCCGCGACGTGACCGAGCAGGTGCTTGCACTCGGCTTTTACGGACTGCTTACCGCGCTGATGTTCTTCTATTTCCAGGCGCCGGACGTCGCGCTCTCGCAGGTCACCGTCGGCGCCGTGGCTCTCCCCCTGATGGTCATGCTTGCCATCTCGCGCATGCGCTTCCGAGCAGCCGTCAACGCGCAGGCAGGCGCGGGCAAACAGGCGGGCAAGGAAAAGGACGAGCATGACTGAGCGCACCCGCGTCCGCGTCTTTGCCCTGGCCGGCACTGTCTTCTTCTGCCTCTACTGCTACGCCGCCCACGGCCTGCCCGCCTGGGGCAACTACCAGGGCCCCTATGGCGACGTGATCGTTGGGCTCGCCGTCTATGAGCGCCACGCCACCGACGTCGTCAACGCGATCAACTACGACTACCGCGGCTTTGACACGCTTGGCGAAGAGTTCATCCTCTTCACCGCCGTGCTCGGCGTCATGATGCTGCTGCGGCGCCAACCCTCTGACCCGCGCCCCCCGGCGGGCGCGAGCGAGCGAGCCGCCCTCAGCAGCACCGTGCAGGCGGCCGTTCTTCCCGCCACCTTTACCACCATCGTCTTCGGTCTCTACATCGGGCTGCACGGTCAGCTCACCCCGGGCGGCGGCTTCCAGGCCGGCGTCATCCTGGCTACCGCCCCGGTGCTCATCTACATCTCGCAGAACACCGAGGCCTTCTGCCGCATCACGTCCCACTCCGTCATTGAGGTGGTAGAGGCGCTCGGCGCCGGCTCCTATGCCCTCATCGGGTTGATGCCCCTGCT
>DASWUY010000371.1:0-6104 GCA_036401435.1 Acidobacteriaceae bacterium
CATCGGGAACCGGCGTGATGAGGCGATCCCCAATCTCATACCGGCACAGGCCCGTGGGGCCCGCGCCGCGCAGGATGCGAAGGACGTTGTACTGGGTGGGGGTGATGCCGTGTACCTTCAGCGCTTGCTCAAAGGCATGCATGAGCAAGGCGGAGGTACGCGCGAGGGCCAGCAGCACCTCGTGGCGCAGGCTCGAGAAAGGCTTGCTCTGCTTGAGTTCGCGCTGCAATTGAGTGGACATGAAGAGACATGGCAGGCAGGACTGGTGGAGCTGAGCGGGATCGAACCGCTGACCTCCTCGTTGCGAACGAGGCGCTCTCCCAACTGAGCTACAGCCCCACAGGGGGAGGGACTCTGGCGATTATAACCGCGAATGATCCGGGGCGCGACAACGCGCTTGCAGAGGGCGACGGCGGAATCTCCCGATTCCCGGAGTACCGAAGGTGCATATCTATGAAAAAAGAGTTGACCGCGTCGGCTTGGGGGTATTAGGTTGGAGCAGTAGAAAGACACCTGCGGTGCCGCCGGCTGCTTGAACCGAGGCGCGCAGGAGGGCCCCGACGAGTACCCGTCAGGCAGGGCCGATTCCCACTCCGCTGGCGCGAGAAACAGCGAGCCCCTCACGTCGTAGTAGCCCCCAAACCATCTGCGACAGTACAGAGCAGCGTGACGCACAAAGCTGATCCTGAATGGCGGCAGGTGCGTCTAATTGAGCGTGAGTGCCTTGGCAGCATGATCTTGCGTAGAACGGAAAGCGTATCGCGTGGCGGGATTGCCGAAGGCCGGCGAACGCATCCATTAGAATCGAGGAGAAGAACAGGCAATGCGCTCTGATCTCATTTTTGGGGCTTTGGCCCACCTGGAAAACCGCTATCAACTGTGCCAGCTCGCTTCCAAAGCGACCCGGAAGCTGCACAAGCCGAACACCCGTGTGCAGGACACCACCAACGACGTGTTGACCCGCTTCAACGAAAACAACCCCGCCTCCGAAAAGCTGACGGCAGAGTACGCGGGGCATGTACCCGACGTGCAGCGGCGCGCGGCATAGCCGAGCTCGCTGCAGCGTCACTTCTGGCTCTACTCCCGGTCCGGCTCTTCCCGTTGAATCGAACAGCCGCACCGGGACAAACCCTGCACCGACCTTCTGAACGACTTTCCTCGCGGTAACTTCCCTCCCACACCCCCGATCCCGTAGCCCCATCGCGCAGCGATCTTCCTCCCGCAAGACCCCCTCGCACAACCCTATCTGTACCGCAGGTGACAATGACCATCCTTGAGTTGAAAGAAAAGAACATCACTGAATTAAGCCGCATCGCGCGCACGCTCGATATTCCGGGTGCCAGCGGGTTGCGCAAGCAAGACCTCATCTTCAAGATTCTGCAGGCGCAGAGCGAAAAAGAAGGTCATATCTTCGCTGAGGGCGTCCTCGAGATCCTGCCCGACGGCTACGGATTTCTACGCTCGCCGGACTACAACTACTTGCCCGGGCCTGACGATATCTATGTGTCGCCCTCGCAGATTCGCAAGTTCGACCTGAAGACGGGTGACACCATCAGCGGCAACGTCAGGCCGCCGCATGAAGGGGAGAAGTACTTCGCCCTGGTCAAGATCGAGGCCATCAACTTCGAGTCGCCGGAAGAAACGCGCAACAAGATCCTCTTCGATAACCTGACTCCCCTGTATCCTGCGGAGCGGATCCGGATGGAGACGGTGCGTGAATCGATCTCTGGCCGCGTGATGGATATGCTGACCCCGATCGGCAAGGGCCAGCGCGGGCTGATCGTCGCTCCCCCGCGTACCGGCAAGACGATGCTGCTGCAGGCCATCGCCAACTCCGTCACCGCCAATCACCCGGAGGTGGCGCTGATCGTGCTGCTGATCGATGAGCGGCCCGAAGAAGTGACCGACATGCAGCGTTCGGTCAAGGGCGAGGTCATCTCGTCCACCTTTGATGAGCCGGCCGCCCGGCACGTGCAGGTGGCCGAGATGGTGATAGAAAAGGCCAAGCGACTGGTGGAGCACAAGCGCGACGTGGTCATCCTGCTGGACTCAATCACGCGGCTGGCCCGCGCCTACAACACGATCGTTCCTCCCTCCGGCAAGGTGCTGTCAGGCGGCGTCGACTCGAATGCACTGCAGCGGCCCAAGCGCTTCTTCGGTGCCGCGCGTAACATTGAAGAAGGCGGGTCACTTACGATCATCGCCACGGCGCTGGTTGACACAGGGTCGCGCATGGACGAGGTTATCTTCGAAGAATTCAAGGGCACGGGTAACATGGAAGTGATCCTGGACCGCAAGCTGATCGACAAGCGTGTCTTCCCTGCCATTGATATCCAGCGCTCCGGCACCAGGAAGGAAGAGCTGCTGATCACCAAGGATGACCTGCAGCGGGTGTGGGTGCTGCGCAAGGTGCTCAACCCTCTTTCTCCGGTCGAAGCAATGGAGTTACTGGTGGACAAGTTAGGCAAGACCCGCAACAACGCGGAGTTTCTGCATAACATGAGCTCACTGTAAGCTCAGTACTCGATCTTGAGGGTGTCAAGCGAAGGCAGGATAGCGGGCAGGATGCGCACCGTGGCGCGGCCTGCCCGCACTGCCGGGTCCTGGTTGGCAAGGTCCAGCGCGGCGTCAGCGCTCGCCGCTTCGACGATGCTGAACCCGATGACGTCGGTGTCCTCTCCGCCCGTCACAGGGCCGGCTATTTTGTAGCGCTGCCACTCCAGTTGTTCCCGAAGGAAGGCAAGCTGCGCCTGCATTAAAGCCTCCTCGCCATCAATCTCGTTCCAGCGTTCTCCTCTTACCAGGAAGCATAGGTAGTACTGCTTCAGGTTGCGGGGGATATCCTTGGGTCTTGTACCGGCACCTCGCACGCACACCCTCCTAGGGGGCGACACATCCCGCGTCTCCGCGCGGCATCACCCTCTACACTCCTAGTATGCCGGTTGCGGAACGCCTCTACTACGATGACTCCTTTCTGCGCACCTTCACCGCTATAGTCTCGGACATACGCGAATATGCGCGCACAGACGGGCAGAGCCAGTGGCAGATCGCGCTGAGCCGTACGGCGTTCTATCCCACCAGCGGCGGTCAACCGTTCGACCGCGGGGCGCTGACCGCGCTCGCCCGCAGTGGCGCGGAGCTTGTGGCGGAGATCGACGAGGTCACGGAAGACGACGATGGCGAGGTGTGGCACAGCACGCGCAAGCCGCTGCTGCCAGGCACCGCAGTGACTGGCCGCATTGACTGGTCGAGGCGGCTGGACCACATGCAGCAGCACAGCGGGCAGCACCTGCTCTCGGCCATCTTTGAGCAGGAGCTTGGCGCGCGAACCGTCTCATTTCACCTGGGGCAGGAGCTGTCCTCAATCGACCTCGCGATCGACCTCGCGATCGAGGGAGCACCTAGAGCTCTGCCGGCCTACATACCGCGCGTTGAGCGCATGGCCAACGAATGGATTGCAGACGACCCTGCTCTTTCCGTGCACACGGTGAGCCGCACAGAGGCCGAGGCGCTGCTGGCAGATGGCAGCCTCCGCAAGCTGCCGCCACGTTCAGGCGCCATCCGGCTGCTCGAGATCCCGGGACTGGAACTGAATGCCTGCGGCGGCACGCACGTGCGTTCGCTGGGGCAGGTGGGCGGATTGCTGCTGCGAGGCACCGAGCGCGTGAAGAGGCAGCTGCGCGTGGAGTTTGTCTGCGGGCTGCGCGTCGCTGGGGCGGCGCGTGAGGATTTCACGGCTCTGTCAAGCGCGGCCGGTACCCTTTCGGTCGCGCGTGCGGCGGTGCCCGCTGCGGTGGAACGCTTGCTCGCCGACACGAAAATGGCTGTGAAGGCGGAGCAGAGGTGGCGCGAAGAGGCAGCACAGCAACACGCAATGCGGCTGGCGGGTGAGGAACGCGTAGAGCAAGGCGTACGGCTGGTCGTGCGCACCTTTCCCGATCGCGATGGCGAGTACGTCCGGCTGCTGGCGTCGCGTCTGGTTGCGGCAACTCCGCAGACCTGCGCTTTGCTGCTCTCAACCAGCGAGGAGCCAGCAACGCTTGTGCTGGCGAGCAGCCCGGGGCTGCCGTGCGATTGTGGCGAACGGCTGCGACGGGCGCTCTCGGCCCACGGTCTGCGTGGGGGTGGTTCGCCGCAGATAGCGCAGACACGGGTGCCGAAGGCGACGGCGATGCTGGTCGCGGAAGCGATCAGCAAGGCTGCCGCCGAAGAGCTTCGCGCTTGAGGGCGGGAGGCAATGGACTAACTCACGCCCCAGAACAAGAAAGCGCGGGTTATTAGGCACCCAGGTGCGTCGTAACCCGCGCGATTGGTACTTACTGCCTGCGACCGTTGTGCTTGTCCCGGTAGATGGACTTCGAGATACGATTCTGGCGTTGGTTGAGCGCACGGCGATCGCCGGCAGTCAGGTGACCATCATCCTGCGCGCGCATCTGGTGTTTCTCCTGCTGCACGCTGGCCTCACGCCGTTCCAGGTGCGCGGTCTCGCGCGGCGTCAGCTGCCCGCTCTTGACTCCCTGCGCAATGCGGTCCTGCTGCCGCTCGGCACGTCGTCCTTCTGTCCCTGGGGCGGGCGCCGCGCTTTGTGCCAGCGCAGCCGTGGTAAGTGCGCAAGACAGTATGGTCAACATGCCTGTACGAACAAGGTCGAGTTTCATAGCTTCCTCCCGAATGTTGTAACTTCTATCGGCAGGAACCCATTGCCCCCAATCTTGTTGCGGACTGTCACAAGATGGGACGCTCATCGCGCAGGCCGGCTTAACTCCAGTAACTTCGATCAAGCGTGCGGTACTGAATGGCCTCCGCAATATGCGGCACGGTAATCGCAGGTGCAGCGTCAAGGTCGGCGATGGTGCGGGCCACCTTGAGGATGCGGTCATGAGCACGAGCCGTAAGCCCTTGTTGCTGCATGGCGCGCTCCAGCAGGCGTTCGGAGTCGGGGCCAAGCTCACAGAAGACCCGGATCTGGCGAGTGCTCATTTGCGCGTTGGAGTAGATGGTGACGGCAGCAGCGGCGAAGCGTCCACGCTGACGTTCGCGGGCGGCGAGCACGCGGGCGCGGATGGCGGAGGAGCTCTCCGCAGCCTGCCCGGCGCGCAGCTCCCGGTACTGCACCGCGGGCACCTCGATGTGGATATCGATCCGGTCGAGTAGCGGGCCTGAAACCTTGGCCACGTACCGCTGGATGACCGGAGGGGTACAGTGGCATTCGCGCGACTTGTCGTTGAAGTAGCCACAGGGGCAGGGGTTCATGGCGGCGGCCAGCATGAAGCGGGCTGGAAACGTGAGCGACATGGCGGCGCGGGCTATGACGACATTGCCGTCTTCAAGCGGTTGGCGCATGACCTCGAGCACATTGCGCGGGAACTCCGGAAGCTCATCCAGGAAGAGCACACCGTTGTGCGCCAGCGAGACCTCGCCCGGGCGAGGAACGGCGCCGCCCCCGATCAGGCCTGCGTCAGAGATGGTGTGGTGCGGCGAGCGGAAAGGTCGCTCGGCCACCAGGCCTGTCTTCGCATCGAGGACGTTGGCTACGGAGTGGATCTTGGTCGTTTCCAGCGCCTCGCCGAGCGTCAGTGGAGCGAGGATGGTGGGCAGCCGCTTGGCCAGCATGGTCTTGCCGGAACCTGGCGGCCCAATCATGAGAATGTTGTGACCGCCCGCCGCGGCCACCTCCAGGGCGCGCTTGGACCCTTGCTGTCCGCGCACGTCGGCGAAGTCCACATGAAAGCGTTGGTCCTCGAGCAGCAGGGTTGCGGCACTCAAGCGGCAAGGCTCGGTCTGGATCCCCTCCGGCGTCGCATGTGCGTTGAGCAGTTCCCGCACCTGGTTGAGAGTCTCGACAGGGTAGACGTTGACGCCCTCGACCACGGCCGCTTCCCGGGCGTTGGCAGCCGGCACCACCAAGTTGCAGAAACCCTTGGCGCGCGCCTCGATGGCCACCGGCAGCATGCCGGGAACGCGGCGCAGCGCGCCATCGAGACCGAGCTCGCCGATCAGGACAAAGCCACTCAGGTCGCGCAGCTGCAGAGCTCCATAGGCGCTCAGAATACCGATGGCGATGGCAAGGTCGAAGCCGGAGCCCTCCTTCTTGAGGTCGGCCG
>DASWUY010000372.1:0-4700 GCA_036401435.1 Acidobacteriaceae bacterium
ATGGATACAGGTATGGAGAGCGGGGCGGTGTCCGCGGCGGAGCGGGTGGTGCGGATGCTGGAGGAGCGTGGGGTGCTGCATGCGGGGGCCGCGCTGGGGAAGTCGGGGCGGGAGCGATGAGCGGATTCGGAGCGGAGGGGATGAGCGGGCTGGAAACGAGAGCGATGAGCGGGCTGGAAGAGGGGCTTGAGCGGAAGCTGGCCGAGGCGCGGGAGCTGATGGTGCGGGAGCTGGCCGGGTATGGGCCGGGCGAGGCGTGCATCACTTGCTCCTTCCAGGCCGAGGATGTGCTGCTGGTGAAGCTGGCGATGGAGCTGCGCCCGGAGATACCGGTACTGTTCCTGGACACGGGGTATCACTTTGCGGAGACCTATGCGTACCGCGACCGGATGGTGAGCGAGTGGGGGCTGCGCCTCGTGAACCTGCTGCCGGCGAGGAGTGTGGCCGAGCAGGAGGCGGAGCATGGCGTGCTGCACCAGAGCGCGCCTGACCGGTGTTGCGCGCTGCGCAAGGTGGAGCCGCTGTTTGCCGCGGTGGCGGGCTACCGGGTGTGGCTGACGGGGCTGCGGCGGGAGCAGGCGCGAAGCCGGGGAGCGCTCGAGGCGGCGGCGGACTTTGCGCTGCCGGGAGGCAGGATGGTGCGCAAGGTGAGCCCGCTGGCGGAGTGGACGACGCGCGATGTGTGGTATGCGTGCGAGCACTACGAGATCCCGCTGCTGGGGCTGTACGAGAGGGGGTACACGAGCATCGGGTGCGAGCCGTGCACATCGCTGCCTACCGATCCAAACGATCCGCGTTCGGGGCGATGGGCGGGACGGAAGGTGGAGTGCGGGATCCATATTGAAGCGGCGGGGATCAAAGCAGCCCTGGGGATCGCGGCGGCGCAGAAGCCGGTGCGTTCGTGAGGATCTCTCTGCCGGGGGCCTGGGGACAGGCGTGATGCAGTATGCGATCGGCTTCGTCATCGCTGTGTTCATCGCGCTGACCGGGGTGGGTGCGGGCACGATTACGACACCGCTGCTGATCCTTTTTCTGCATGTGCCGACGACGGTCGCGGTGAGTACGGGGCTGATGTTTTCGGCCGCCATCAAGCTGGCGCTGGTGCCGACCCAGATCGCGCGCAGGCAGGTGAGCTGGCCGGTGCTGGGGTACATGCTGCTGGGCGGGTTGCCGGGCGTGCTGGCGGGGGCGCTGCTGCTGCGCCACCTGGACGCGGCGGGGCCTAAACAGTTCATGAACGCCCTGCTGGGCGGGGTGTTGGTGTTTACGGCGCTGTGGCAGATCGCCTTTTCGTTTCGCGCTGCGGGTGGCGGCGGGCGGGATCGGAGCCGGTGGCTGCCGGTGCTGATGTTTCCAGTGGGAGCCGAGGTCGGGTTTTCGTCCGCGGGCGCGGGGGCGCTGGGTACGGCGGCGCTGCTCTCGCTGACGCCGCTGGGGCCGGCGCAGGTGGTGGGGACCGACATTTTGTTTGGCTTCCTGGTCTCGCTCGCCGGGAGCGGCGCGCACTGGCAGGCGCATGCGGCGAGCGGCGGGCTGCTGCGGCACCTGATCCTGGGCGGGCTGCTGGGCGTGGGCGTGGGAGTGCTGCTGGCCGGCCGGATTCCGAAGCGGCCGCTGCGGTTTGCGCTATGGGTGTGGCTGCTGATCATCGGCATGGATTTTGTGTACAGCAACGTGGGGCGGCACGCGGCGCGGTGACCCGGCGAGTGCTCTAGACTGCTTGCTATGGCGCTGCTGTCGATAGAGGATCTGACCATCCGCTTTGGAGCGGCGGTGGCGGTGGAGGGGCTGTCGCTGAAGGTTGCGGCGGGGGAGAGCCTGGGGCTGGTGGGGGAGTCGGGGTCGGGCAAGTCGGTCACCTCGCTGGCGGTGCTGCGACTGCTGGACGGGGCGGCGCAGGTTTCGGGGTCGATCCGGTTCCACGGCGCCGGGGCGGCCGCGCCGGTAGACCTGTTGACGCTGGGCGAGGAGCCGCTGCGGCGGCTGCGGGGCTCGGCGATCGGGATGATCTTCCAGGAGCCGATGACGTCGTTGAACCCGGTGCTGCCGGTGGGCGAGCAGATCGCGGAGGCCATTCGCGCGCACCATCCCCGGGAGAGCCGGGCCGAGGTCCGGGCGAGCGTGATGGAGGCGATGGAGGCGGTGGCGCTGCCGGACCCGGTGCGTCGTTCCAAGGATTATCCGCACCAGTTCTCAGGAGGCCAGCGGCAGCGGATCCTGATTGCCATGGCCATTGTGAACCGGCCGCAGCTGCTGATTGCCGATGAGCCGACGACGGCGCTCGACGTAACGGTGCAGGCGCAGATCCTGGAGCTGCTGGAGGGCCTGCGCGAGCGGTACGGGCTGGCCATGCTGTTTATCTCGCACGACCTGGCGGTGGTGTCGCAGGTAGCCGACCGGGTGGCGGTGATGCGGCGGGGGGTGCTGCTCGAAGAGGGGCCGACGGAGAGCCTCTTTCGGTCGCCGCTGCATGCCTATACGCGCAGCCTGCTGGGCGCGATTCCTACGCTCGCGACGCCGCGGGACCGGCCACTGGCGACGGTTGAAGGAGTGGCGGAGCAGACAGCCGGAGTGTGGCGAGAGGCGGAGCCGGCCCACTGGGTACGCGGGTGAGCCGCGGAGCCGGCTCACTGGCGTGCGCCGGTGAGCCGTTGGAAGGAAGGCACGGGGGCCTGTAGAGTAAGACGTTCCCATGCGTGCGCTCATCCTCTCCGACATTCATGCCAATCTGCAGGCGCTCCAGGCGGTGCTCGAACATGCGCCCGAGCACGAAGTGGTGTGGAACCTGGGCGACCTGGTGGGTTACGGGGGCAGTCCGAACGAGGTGATTGAGCAGGCGCGGGGGCTGGGCACGCTGGTTGTGCGGGGCAACCATGACCGGGCCTGCTGCGGGATGACAGACCTGGAGGGCTTTAACCCGGTGGCCAGCCGGGCGGCGCGGTGGACGCAGTGTGTCCTTACGCCAGAGCACCTGTCGTGGCTGCGCCACCTGGCGGGGGGCCCGGTGCGGCCGCGGGACACCTGGGAAGTGAGCTGCGTGCATGGGTCGATGCGGGACGAGGATGAGTACGTGCTGTCGACGCGGGACGCGTGGCATTCGCTGAGCGAGGCGCCGACGCGGGTGAACTTTTTTGGCCACACGCATCTGCAGGGTGGGTTCGCGACGGATGGGCAGGAGTGGTATCGGTTGACGCCGGACTATGAAACGCGGGACCGGGCGGAGGAGTGGGTGCTGCAGCTGTCGAGCGGGGCGCGGTACATGCTGAACCCGGGGTCGGTAGGGCAGCCGCGGGACGGGGACTGGCGGGCGGCCTTTGCGCTCTATGAGACAGAGGAGCAGAGGCTGACGTTTTGCCGGGTGCCGTACGACCTGCGGGGGGCGCAGGAGAGCATTCTGCGGGCGGGGCTGCCGGACCGGCTGGCCTCGCGGCTGCGGGACGGGCGATAGGCGGGGCTGCCGGACCGGAGCGGGAAACCCGGGGTAACCGGAGTGGGCGGGTGCGGGCACCGAAGAGGCACCGGGTCGAGTCAAAAGCAGCAGCACGACTCAAGCAGTAGCAAACAACACAGCCATGATGCAGACAGACGACAGGGTGGCAGGGGGACCGGCGCGCCCGCGCAGGCCACGCGCAGGGGTAGCTGCGCGTACGGCGATCGGCCTCGATTTTGGGACGACGAACAGCTCGGTGGCGCTGGCGGCGGAGGTGCCGGGCGAGGCCTCGACGGTCGAGCTGGCGAAGTATCCGGCGATGGGCGGGCTGACCGCTTCGTTCCGCTCGCTGCTCTACTTTGAGCAACTGGGGCGCAGCGCCGTGCGCATCGGGCTGCCGAGCGGGCCACACTGCTGGACGGGGCCGGAGGCGATCGAGAGGTACCTGGCGCATGCGGAGCGGGGGGAGACCGACGTCCGCGGCCGGCTGATCCAGTCGCTCAAGTCGTACCTGCCCAGCCGGTCGCTGCTGGGGACCGAAATATTCGGGCAGCGGTACCTGCTGGAGGACCTGGTCTCTCGCATGTTGAGGGACCTGCGGCTGGGAGCGGAGCGGCAGTTCGGCCGCCCGATTGAGCATGCGGTGGTGGGGCGGCCGGTGCGCTTTGCCGGCGGGGTGACGGAGGAGGATGCGGCGTTTGCGCTGGAGCGGATGCGGCGATCGCTGGAGCTGGCGGGCTTTTCGCGGGTGGAGTTCGAGTACGAGCCGGTGGCGGCGGCGTATGCGTACGGGGCGGGGCTGGAGAAGCAGGAGCTGCTGCTGATCGGGGACTTTGGCGGGGGCACGAGCGACTTTTCGCTGGTGCGCATGGGGCGGGGAGAGCGGACGGTGGTGGGCACGAGTGGGGTGGGCGTGGCCGGGGACGCGTTTGACGCGAAGCTGGTGCGGAGGCTGGTCTCGCCGGCGCTGGGCGCGGAGTCGCTGGCGCGTTCCATGGGCAAGCTGCTGCCGGCGGTGCCGACCTGGATCTACGCGAACCTGGAGCGGTGGCACTACCTGTCCTTTCTGCGGACGCGGAACGTGCTCGAGATCCTGCGCAGTGCGCGGGTGCGGGCGCTGGAGCCGGACAAGATCGAGGCGCTGCTGACGCTGATCGAGGAAGACCTTGGGTACCAGCTGCACCAGGCGGTGCAGCGGGTGAAGTACGAGTTGTCGCAGCAGGAGATGGGGCGGTTCCTCTTCGACGACGGGAGCATGGAGCTGGACGTT
>DASWUY010000373.1:0-3586 GCA_036401435.1 Acidobacteriaceae bacterium
AACCTGCTCTACCGCGAGGAGGAGCGGGAGATGATGCCGCTCTGCGAGGCCGAGGGTATTGGCGTGATCCCGTGGAGCCCACTCGCTCGGGGCCGCCTGGCTCGGCCATGGACTGCCGAGGCGACCAAGCGCCTCGAGACCGACCAGTTCGGCAAGACGATGTACGCGTCCACCGAGAAGGCGGATCACAAGGTGGTGGATCGCGTGGAGGAGCTCGCCAGGCGGCGCGGCCTTCCCCAGGCACAGCTTGCCCTGGCATGGATGCTGGCCAAGCCCTACGTCACCAGCCCCATTGTTGGGGCCACCAAGGTCCACCACCTGGACGATGCAGTGGCCGCCATAGACGTAAAGCTTACGCCGGAGGAGGTCGCCGGGCTGGAAGAAGCGTACGTGCCGCACCCGGTGCTCGGCTTCTAACCGCAGACTGTCTGGAACCGCGGGGTCACGCGCCGCGTAGTCTCCCTCTGCGGCGGCGGTGCTACCCTGTTGTCGACTTGCAAACGCGCCGCACCAGAGGGGGATAGAACCATGCAAAGCCGCATCACCGGCACTACCATGCCTGTGCTCGAGTTCCTGCTTGCGCCGAACGACGCCGTGATCTCGGAGGCCGGCGAGCTCTCCTGGATGTCGAGCTCGATCCAGATGACGACGCACACGCAGTTTGGCGGAGGTGGCGGCTTCTTCGGTGCGATTAAGCGCGTGGCCGGTGGCGGCTCGCTGTTTATGACCGAGTACCGGGCCTATGGCGCGCCTGGGGAGATCGCATTTGCCACGCGTGTTCCAGGCCACATTCTGCCGCTCGAGGTAGCGCCCAACAACGAGCACATGCTGCATCGCCATGGCTTCCTATGCGCCACGCCCAACGTGCAGCTCGGTGTAGCCTTCCAACAGTCGCTCGGCGCGGGCATCTTCGGCGGCGACGGCTTCCTGCTGCAGAAGGTCTCCGGCCAGGGCATCGCATGGCTGGAGTTGTCGGGCGAGGTGGTGGTCAAGGACCTGCGTCCAGGCGAGACGCTCCGGGTGCACCCCGGGCATGTAGGCGCTTTTGAGTCCCGCGTCTCGTTCGAGATCGCCCGGATCCCGGGCATCCGCAACATGATGTTTGGCGGCGATGGCATCTTTCTCGCCGCGCTCACCGGCCCCGGGCGCATCTGGCTGCAGACCCTGCCTATCGCCAGGCTGGCGCACAAGCTGCAGGAGTACATGCCAGGCCACACACGCGAAGTAACGCAGACCGGCGTCGTCGGCGGTATCGTCGGGTCCATCCTTGAGGGGATGAAGTAGTGGCCTAGTCGCGCGCTGCCGGGGCAAGCTGGACGGCGCGGCTGAGAGCCTGGGTCACGCGGTCCATGTCCTGCTGGGAGAGGTAGGGATGCATGGGCAGCGAAAGCACCCGCGCCGCGGCTCGCTCTGCTACCGGCAAGCTGCCGGCCGGCTTCCCCAACGCAGCGAAGACGGGCTGCTGGTGCATGGGCAGGGGGTAATGCACGGCTGTCGGCACACCTTCTGCCGCGAGGGCTGCGGCGACTGCCTCCCGATCGTTCACCTCAATGGTGTACTGTGCCCAGGCGCTGGTATTTCCCGGGCGCACGGCAGGCGTTTCCACCGTGCCGCTTAGGGCGCGGGTGTAGGCCTGCGCAGCCTGGTCCCGGGCGATCAGCTCCGTATCAAAGATGGCCAGCTTCGCCAGCAGGATGGCCGCCTGCAGCGTATCCAGGCGTCCGTTGATCCCGATGCGCGTGTGCCGGTAGCGCTGCTGCTGGCCGTGGTTGCGCAGCTGCTGCATGGCCACCGCCAGTTCGTCGTCGTCTGTAAAGCAGGCGCCGCCGTCGCCATAGGCGCCCAGCGGCTTGGACGGGAAAAAACTGGTGCACCCTACCGTGCTCAACCCGCAGGAGGCGCGGCCATTCCAGGTGGCGCCAAAGCTCTGCGCAGCGTCTTCAATCACCGGCAGGCCATGCCGCGCCGCGACCTGGTTGATCTCGTCCATCGCTGCCGGCTGGCCGTAGAGCGACACTGGCAGGATGGCCTTGGTTCGCGCGGTGATGGCCGGCTCAATCAGCGAGGGATCGAGGTTGTAGGTATCGGGCTCGATGTCCACCATCACCGGCACGGCGCCGAGCAGCGCGATCATCTCTCCGGTGGCGAAGAAGGTGAACGGGGTAGTGATGACCTCATCCCCCGCGCCGATGCCGAGCGCGAGCAGCGCAAGCAGCAGCGCGTCGGTGCCGCTGGAACAGCTGACGCAGTGCCGTACGCCGACGCGTGCCGCCAGCCGGCTCTCAAGCTCCGCTACTTCGGGTCCGAGGATGTACTGCCCGTGCTCGAGGACCGCCTGCATCCGCGCTTCCACATCCGCCTGGATAGCACGGTACTGCGCCTTTAGATCGACAAACTGCATGCTGGGCCGGGGTGAACTCACTTCCCTATTCTCCCACCTGCACGCCTGGTCCTCCTACCTTTGGGCGAGCGAGCCGGCGGCCTCGGCTCCAGGCTGCGCCTGCAGCTCCTTGTAGATCTCTTCATTGCGAATGATCGCCTGGACGTAGTCCCTGGTCTCGGTAAACGGGATGGACTCTACAAACTCGTCGAGCCCGGTGTAGGTGGAGGCGGCCTGCCAGTCGGTCACCCGGTTGTCGCCTGCGTTGTAGGCGGCAAAGGCGTACTCCTGGTGGCCGCCGAACTTGTCCAGCGTCTGCTTCAGGTATGCCGTCCCCAGCTTGATGTTGATCACCGGGTCAAGCAGCGCCTCGGGCTCCAGGTGGCTGCTGATCCCTTCCTGCTTGGCCATCTGGCGACCGACCGACGGCAGCAACTGCATCAGCCCGTAGGCATTCGCATACGAGATCACGCGGGGGTTGAACTCGGACTCCTGCCGGATGAGAGAGGCAACCATGTAGGGGTTCAGACCATTGCGCTCTGCCTCCGCCTTGATGGTCGGCCAGTAGTCCTCTGGAAAGAGGATCCGCCAGTAGGCCAGCGGCAGCGCCTCAATGGGCGCCGAGGTGTAGAACGGAATCGCGCGCTTGAGCGAACGCATGGCTCGGTAGGCCTCGCCATAGGAGGCGTAGAGCCTGGCCTCGGCGAGCGAGCCCCAGCTGTCGGAACCCTCGGCTGCGTGAATCTCCTGGCTGAGGAAGTCGTTGAGCCCGGCGTTAGCCAGCAGGCGCGCCTTGGCCAGATGCGGATCGTCTTCCGGCACATCCTCGGTCAGGGTAGGGATCGTCTCCGGGTGCATGTTCTCAAGCATGTTGACTGCAGCCGGCGTCACGGTGCCGAGTGAGGCGAGGCGCTCCTGCGCGATGGCCGCATAGTAGTAGTGGCGGAAGACGCGCGTCTCGGTGAGGAAGTAGGCAGCGGCCATGGCCGGCTGCCGCTCCTGGTCCAGGTACAACCGGTCGCGCCAGTAGAGCGCGGCCGGCACTTCCTTGGTGCCCGGGAAGAGCGAGGGCTGCTCGTCCATCATGCGGGCCGCCTCTGAGTAGTTGCGGATGCGGTAGTTGAGCCAGGCCGCGCGCCAATGCGCGGGCGAGGCGTGGTCGGAGTGAGGAAAGCGCCGCGCCAATTCACTGTAGTACTGGATGGC
>DASWUY010000374.1:0-6537 GCA_036401435.1 Acidobacteriaceae bacterium
GGCGAATCTTCTCGACGTTGGTGACCAGGTCGCCGCGCAGATTCTGGAACTTCGAGGAGCCCTTCAGGGCCTCGGCGGACGGGGTCTCAATGCCCAAGAAGACGTACATGAAGTTGGCCTCGACCATGGCTGCCATCAGCTCGGGGCGGTCGGCCAGGTCAATCGAGGCTTCGGTGTAAAAGGAGACCGGACGCTTGTTGCGCTCCTGCCACAGGGCAAGTTCCTTTGAGAGGGCGAGCGCCAGCTTGGAGTTGCCGATGAAGTTGTCGTCGACGATGAAGACTTCGTTCCGCCAGCCGAGCGCGCGCAGCCGGTCCAACTCGGCAATCATCTGGGTGGGCGTCTTGGCGCGGGGCTTGCGGCCGTAGATGGTGATGATGTCGCAGAACTCGCACTGAAACGGGCATCCGCGCGAGAACTGGATCGGCATCGAGGTGTAGTTGGACATGTGCAGCAGCTCAAAGCGCGGGACCGGGCTCTCCGTCAGGGCGGGCTTGTCGATGACGTGGTAGAGGGCGTGGGCGGACCCGTCTTCAAGCGCCTGGGCGATGCCGGCGAAGACCTCTTCCGCTTCGCCGACCATCACGTGATCGGCCCGGCTGAGCAGGTACTCCGGCTCGGAGGACGCCCACGGCCCCCCGATAAAGGTGCGGCGGCCGAGCGAGCGGGCGCGCTCCAGCACCGACAGCGTATCCGTGCGCTGGGCGTGCATGGCGCTCACCATGACCAGGTCGGCCCACAGCAGGTCTTCGTCGCTGAGCGGGTCAAAGCACAGATCGAGCAGGCGGATCTGCCAGGTGGGCGGGCACAGGGCGGCCACCGTCACCAGGCCGAGCGGCGGGATCATCGACCGCTCAGGGATGATGTCCAGCACGCCTTCAAACCCCCAGAACGAGGGCGGAAAGCGCGGCCAGACCATCAGGACCTTGAGAGCGGGACCGAGCGGCGGGAAGGTTCGGGAGGGCTGGGCTTTGGCGGCAAACGGCGGCAGCAGGTTGGAAGCAGATGGCATCGGCACTCTCTGGCGGAGATGGGTCGTCGCAGAAGCTGGTTCCGCTCTGCAGCCGCGACTCCGCGGCCGAAGGCGTGCGCGTGTCCCGATTATGCTCTTCGAGAGTCGCGCTGGCACGGCAAATATGTCAGCCGGTTGCCGATTCAGTGCCGGGCGGAACCATCCGCGAGGGGAAAAGCGCGGCCGGCGGCGGGGCGCGCGGTCGCAAGGAAGGCCTGGAGGAGCGCTGGATCCTTGCGGCCCGGCGCGGCTTCCACGCCCGTCACCACATCGACGCCCCAGGGCTGAAGGCTCTCGATCGCAGCAGTCACGTTGAGGGGCGTCAGGCCGCCCGCCGCAACCAGTCGCACCTCGGGCGCTGCAGCGCGAAAGGCCCCGCGGGCGGCGGCCCAGTCGAAAGGCAGCCCGGTGCCGCCAGCGGCCTGCTCCGTGCGGGAGTCGACCAGGACAGCGTCGGGTGAGTCGCCCGGGCTGCCGTCCGGGCTCAGGCTCTGCAGCGCAGAGGCGAGTTCTGTCGCCGTCGAAAAGTGCAGCACCTGCAGGATGCGAAATCCGCTGTGCGAGGCAAAGTGCCGCCGGAGGCCCACGCGCAAGGCGGGGTCACTCGCAGAGTGCAGCTGAACGCCGCTCAGCCCTGCCTCCTCCACGGTCGAGACGATCTCGTCAAAGCCCGCGTTTACGAAGACGCCATAGGTCTCAAGCGCCGCCGGCAGGCGGGGGATCATCGCGGCGACATGGGAAACACTGACCTGGCGGGGGCTGGGCGCGAAGATGAAGCCGAGCGCGTCCGCGCCTGCGTCTGCCGCTAGCTGCGCGTCTTCAAGGCTGGTGGTCCCGCAGATCTTGACCCACATGGGTTGCTCCTGTTGGCGGACCTTCCTGGGCGCGGCGAGCACGGCCTCTGCTTCGCTCAGGAGGATGAGGCAGCGACCTCGCCTGCCACTACTACCCCCGCAGACGCACGTTCTGCGGCGAGCAGCGCGGCCAGCGCGGCCCCGGGGTCTAGGCAGCGCATGAGCGACTCGCCGATCAGGAACGCGTCAAAGCCGGCGCGACGGAGCCGGGTGATGTCGCCGGCGCAAGAGATGCCGCTCTCCGTGACATGGACGGCGCCGCGCGGCAGGCTCGCGACCAGCTCGAGCGAAGTTTCCAGGCGGACCTCAAAGGTGGCCAGGTCGCGGTTGTTGACCCCGTAAGCATCGCAGCCCAGGTCGCAGACGCGGGCCAGCTCAGCGCCCGTGTGCACCTCGCAGAGAACGTCCAACCCGCGGGCATGGGCGATCCTGGTGAAGTCAGCCAGCTCGTGGTCCGTCAGGGCGGCCGCGATTAGCAGGATCGCATCTGCGCCCCAGGCACGCGCCTCGAGGATCTGGAAGGGGTCGACGATGAAGTCCTTGCGCAGGCAGGGCAAGTCGGTCGCGTCTGAGGCCTCAGCAAGGTAGGCCAGAGAGCCTGCAAAGAAAGGCTCATCGGTAAGCACCGAGAGTGCCGCGGCGCCCCCCTCGGCCAGCGAACGAGCCAGCGCCCGCGGGTCAAAGTCGGCACGGATCAGACCGCGCGATGGGGAAGCTTTCTTGATCTCGGCCAGGATGGCCGGCCCCCGTAGAGACGCGGCCCGCAGCGCGCATGCAAAGCCGCGAGGCGTGTGACGCTCGGCGCGAGCTTCCAATTCGACCGTGGTCTGCTGCCGCCTGCGCTCCGCAACCGTCTGCCGGGTACGCTCAAGAATGCGGTCAAGAATGGGGTCAGGGGTCACTTGCTGAGTATACGAGCCAGGGCTAGTGCGGCTGCGACGCCGGATCAGCAGGGTGCGCCTTCGCATGATTGCCCAGCGCCAACCCGAACTTCGGCTCGGCGCGCGTGCCGGTAATGGTGAAGGGAACCTCTGTCCCGGCGCCATGCCTCGCAAAGAACGGGTCAACCGGCTTCAGCAGCAGCGAACGCCACCCGGTGACCAGGTGAGAGAGCTTCGCGTCCAGCCGCGCCGTGCCGTGGAAGTCGAATTTGCTGCCGTCGAGCGAGTAAATGCCGTCCAGCGCCACGTCCGCGCCCGGAACGGTATAGTGCAGCCCCATCAGCGTAAGCCTGGCCTGGTCGAGCGTGAAGTCGCCCTGCAGGTCGGACTGGATCGGCGCCCCGGGCGGCCCGGGCGCCTTGCGCAGGGCGTTGGCCTCCCGTGGCAGGCCCTGGCTGCGCAGGCTCAGCTGGTCGACAGCGGCCTGCGTCTTCTCGTTGGTAAAGGTGGCCTGCTGGATAAGGAAGCGCCCTTTGAGGTGCATGCGGGCTGGCACCCGCGCCGGGCCCGGGGGCAGGTCAAGCCTAGCGGCCAGGCGCAGCGCGCCGTGCATCACCGGCGGCTGCGTCTTCACCGCCACCCGCAGCATGTCTGCAATGTCGCCCGGCCCCACCCTGATATCAAGCTGCACATGACGGCCGAACTGGCCACCCGGCTGCAGCGCCCGGGTCACGGCCCCCGTCGCAAGAATGTGCGAGTGCAGGAGCATGGCGTCTACCGGCTGCAGGTAGGTGTTGCCGTTCAGCCCGTCGACAATGGCATGGAAGCGGGTGTGTAGCGGCATGGGGTGGGCGCCGCTGTCGAGAGAAAAGTCGGGCGTGTCCGTCTGGCCATCGACCGTGATCTGGTCAAGCCTACCCGCGTACCGGCCGGTCGAGCTGAGCAGCCCGCCGATGCCCTTGATGGTATGCAGGTCCGCGTGGCTGAAGCTGTAGTCCCCCCGCACCGGCGAGGTGCCCGGCTCATGCACGTCAAAGGGCCCGAAGTAGCCGGTCGAGTCGATATTGCCGAGCGGCTTCGGGTTCACCAGGGTGGCGTGGAAGCGCATCGGCTGCCCGCGACCCACCTCATGCAGTTCCATGCCCTGGATATTGAACTGCAGCGGCACCTTGCCCGGCCGGTCGGTGCCAAGCACCAGCTGGGCGCGGTCAATCAGCAGCTCATCCACGTAGATTTCGATCTTGTTGCGGTGTGCGGCGACCGCGTTAGCTTCCCTGCCCTGGCGGGCAGCGGCGCCGCGCAAACGCTCGCGCTCCGCGCCCGTCGGCCGATAGACCTGGAGGTCGGTAAGCTGCACGTGGCCGATGTACATGGGCGACCGCAGCAGGTCCCACACCTGGGTACGGAAACGGAACTCGCCGACCGAAAAGATAGGCTGGTCGGACAGGTCCGCGCCCGGCCGATCCAGAGCATGCGGGTAGAGCTTGAGCCGCTTGCCCGTAACTTCCACGCCGCGCCACAGGTGGATGTCCAGCTCCGGCAGCTCCACCCGGCTGTCAAACCGGGTCGAGAGGGTGTTGATGACGCGCGCCCGCAGGATGGGCATGGCACGATGCAAGAGGATCGACGCGGTGAGGAAGAAGGTCACTCCCACGCCCAGCAGGATAAAGCTCAGCACGGTCCAGAAGCGACGCCGCCGGCGCGGACTTGCCGGGCTCTGAGGCGCGCGGAATGGAGGTGCCTGGTCGTCGTCCCGCTGCATCGCGCTCCTCGTCTGCCCTGCGCGGCTCACCTGCCATCGCGCCGGGGGATGCCGTGCACGCGGCCAACGGGTGGTTTACCATTCCGGGAGCATGATGTCCAGGTCCTGGCTCCCGGCACCAGTCTGGCTTGCGCCGCGCCTCTTGCTGCTGAGCATGTCTCTGGGAGCGCTGCTTGGTTCCTCTTGCGCGGCCCAGACGCCCCGGACCACGCCTACAGCCGCCCCTGCCTCCCCGGCGCCCGCCCCGCCCATTGAAGCCTACATCCACGGCTCATGGGAGTCGCTCTCCCGCTCCATGACCGATTGCCACTCCCTTGTCGATCCCAAGCTTACGACGAGGCCCGTACTCTACGTTCCCGCCGAGCTCTCTTTTCCCCCGCAGGTAACGGCGCTCCAGGCCGCATGCGGGGTGCGCGCCGAGCACCTGCCCCGCCGGATCGACCATCCAGGCGCCCTGATGCCTGCCCGGATCGCGACCCCCGGGCTGCTCTACCTGCCGAACCGGTACGTGGTGCCGGGCGGCCGGTTCAACGAGATGTACGGCTGGGACAGCTACTTCATCCTGCTGGGCCTGCTTGAGGATGAGCGCCGCGACCTGGCCCGGGGCATGGTCGAGAACTTCTTCTTCGAGATCGAGCACTATGGCAGCGTGCTCAACGCAAACCGTACCTACTTCCTCACCCGGTCGCAGCCCCCGCTGCTCTCGTCCATGATTCGCGCGGTCTACGACGCGGATACAGCCGCCACGCCGCAGGACGTGCGCCGAGCGAACGCCTGGCTGGGCAAGGCCTATGGGTACGCAGTACGCGATCACGCCCTCTGGCTCACGCCCGAGCATCGCGCCGGCGAGACCGGCCTCGCGCGCTACCACGACCTGGGCGAGGGCCCGGTGCCGGAGATGGAGGACGCCAGCACCTACTTCCCGGACATCATCCGGTGGCTGCTACAGCATCCTGAAGTCAAAACGGACTACCTCGTGGAGGGCCCGGACCTCGCCCCAGACTTTCGCAGCGGCGAGCGCACCCCGGAGATCGAGCGACTGGTCCGGGTCAGCTGCGATCCAGGCGCGTCCGCCGTGTGCGCCCGGGCCCACGTAGGCACGCACTGGCTCTCGCGCGACTTCTATGCCGGCGACCGCGCCATGCGCGAGTCGGGATTCGACACCACCTTCCGCTTCGGCGCCTTCTCTGGTTCGACCCACCATGTCGCACCCGTGTGCCTGAATGCGCTGCTCTACAAGTACGAGCAGGACCTAGCCTGGATGGCAGCAAAGCTCGGCAAGAGCGCAGAAGCGAAGACCTGGCGCGGGCAGGCGGAAGCCCGCCGTCGTGCGATGAACCGGTATCTCTGGAACGCGGCAGCCGGCCTCTACTTTGACTACGACTTCGTCGCCGCCAGGCAGACAGGCTATGTCTACATCACGACCTTTTACCCGCTCTGGGCGGGCGCGGCCGACGCGGCTCAGTCCGCTGCAGTGGCTGCGCACACGCGACTGTTCCTGCACCGCGGCGGGGCCGCCGTCAGCCTCGAGAACTCCGGCGTGCAGTGGGACCTGCCCTACGGCTGGGCCCCCACCACCTGGTTCATGGTAGCCGGCCTGGTGCATGCAGGCGCGATGGAGCAGGCGCGCGCTGTCGCAGAGGCGTTCCTTCACACGGTCGAGGCCGGGTACCAGTCCGACGGAACCGTGCGCGAGAAGTATGACGTGGTCAACGGCTCGGCCCAGGTGCAGGTGGCCACCGGATACAAGGTGAACGTGATTGGCTTTGGATGGACGAACGGCGTCTACCTCAAGCTCAAGCACCTGCTGGCCACGCCGCCACTCGCCGCGCAGGGCGCAGTCCAGTAACGGGCGCGCCCCGCGGGGATGTAACTGCGCCGGTTGCGAAACAAGCCCAAGCGAAAAGCCATGACAGCAGGGGCCCGGCGCAGGTAGAAAGATAGCTTATGCCGAAAGCCCGCCTCACCTATGCCGAGCGTCTGCAGCTTGGCGCCACCCGCCGCAAGGAACTGCCCCGCGCCGGCCAC
>DASWUY010000375.1:0-4497 GCA_036401435.1 Acidobacteriaceae bacterium
CCTCGGCGCAAGCTCACCATTGGCATGCAGGGTCAGCCCCTTGGTCGAGAGCGGCAGCGGCCGCATGGCAAACCCCTGCTCCGACTCAAGCGCTCGCTCCAGGTTCATCCGCGTATGCTCGCTCGCCGGCCGCGTGGGCAGCGCCACGTTGGTCGGCGTGAACGCGAGGAAGCGCGCCTCATACTGCTCGCTGGTAACGATGAAAACCTGGGCGCGACCCTGTGCCGGCAGCACCATCGCGGCCAGGAACGCGGTAGAGAAGCAGCAGACTGCGAGGCTGGAGCGATTCACCATGGCGGCACCTGTCGGCAGCGTGTCTGGTCTCTGCAGACGCTATCTAGGATGACGCCGCCGGCTAGCCTTTTGCAAGTTACTTCGCGAGCCTTTTCGCCGAGTCACATGGTTTGTTCCTCGCGTCGCGGCCCTGCCCGCCCTTCGGACCACTTCAGGGTCCCTCTTCTCGCGCGGGTGCTGGCTTGACCAGGGGGGCAGGATTTGCTCCGGGAGCAAGAATCTGGACCAGCTGCTGCTCCCCAGGCGCCGCCGCCGGCCCCATGCCCTGCTCGTGCTGCCTGCGCGCCAGCGCATCAATGTCCACCGCCAGCCCGCCCGGCACGATCACCGGCAGCGCATAGCGATGCCTCAGCTCGCGGGTCACCCGGGCAAGCGCCACCAGCAGCCCCAGCATCACGACCAGCGTCACCGCGCTGCCCTCCGGCCCGTACCCCGCACCCGTCAGCCACATCGGCCCCCGCGTGTAGGTGGTGACAACCGGCGAAAAGAGAGTCACGCCGCTTACAGGAAGACCAAACAGCAGGCAGGTGCTGGCATTCCACGCAAAGTGAAATCCCCAGCCCACCCACAGCGCTCGCGTGCGCAGATAGGCCAAGCCCAGCAGCCACCCTGCCAGCAACGTCGTCACCATCCCTGCCGTGCTGACACCCGGGTTCTGCCGGTGCACCGCGGCAAACGCCAGGGCCATGATCACGACGGCGAAGAACGGCCCGGTCGCCTCGATAAGACGCTGAAACGGGTACCCCCGGAAGAGGACCTCCTCTGTCAGTGAGGCGACGGCAAGCACCACCCCGTCCACCACCAGGAAGAGCACCTGGTGCAGGCTCAGGTCGAAATGCACCAGCAGACCGCCAAAGAGCGCAACGGGCAGAACAGTGGCAAGAATCCCTGCCCATCCCAGAACCGAACCCAGCGCAAACTCCGAGCGCCAGCCCGGGCGAAATACAAGCCCCATCGCCGCCAGCGGCTGACGCTGGTGCTGCCCTACCAACCCCATCCCCGCAAATCCCAGCAGCAGCAGGAACAGCAGCATCGATCGGCTCACCAGGTCGTAGTAGTCCCCCGGGGTAAAGCCGCGCGCTGCCTGGCCTGCCACCTGCTCGGCCAGCAGGTAGTACGCCGCCGCAATCAGCACCCAGCAGAGCGCCCGAACACGCCCTGCCCAGGAGGGCGTCACGAGCGCATCCGTGGTCGATCCGTAGCGCGCGTGGCACAGCCATCTGTCGCAGGCATCATCGGCAGGTTAGACGGTGTAGAACTGCGCGATGTTGCGGAACTTGTCATACCGCTCCGTCAGCAGTTGCTCGAGCGGCAAAGCGCGTAGCTCGCCGAGGTGCACGGCTAGCCGTTCCGCCAGCAGTTCGGCCGCCCGGTCCGGGTCGGTATGCGCCCCGCCATCCGGCTCCGCCACAATCTCATCCACGCAGCCCAGCCCCTTGGCATCCTGCGCCGTCGCCCGCAGGGCTTCGGCAGCCAGCGCGCGTTTGCCCGCATCCCGCCACATGATGGAGGCGCACGCCTCAGGCGAGATCACCGAGTAAATCGCCTTTTCCAGCATCAGCACCCGGTCCGTCACCGCCAGCCCCAGCGCGCCACCCGACCCACCCTCGCCCGTGATCACGGCAATGGTCGGGGTCCGCAGCCGCGACATCTCCCGCAGGTTGCGCGAAATCGCCTCAGCCTGCCCCCGCTCCTCCGCCCCCAGGCCCGGGTTCGCGGCAGTCAGATCGATCAGCGTGATGACCGGCCGCTGGAATTTCTCCGCCAGCTTCATCGCCCGCAGCGCCTTGCGGTAGCCCTCCGGATCAGGCATGCCGAACCGCCGCGCCACCTTCTCCTTGGTGGTGCGTCCTTTCACGTTCACAATGACCATCACTTCGTCGCCGCGGAACCGCCCAAAGCCGCAGTTCACCGCCGCATCGTCACCGAAGCACCGATCGCCGTGAATCTCGGAGAACTCCGTGAAAATGCGCTCGATGAAGTCCGTCGGATGCGGCCGTTGTGCGTGCCGCGCCAGCTCCGTCTTGGTCCATCTCTCAGACGCTGCCGCTGCCTGCACCTGCTCTACGATTCCCTGCTCCGCCATGCCGCTCCCGTGCCCGCCCGCCCACTTGCGTGCTCAGGGGGCCCTTCCGATTGTATGGCGCGCCCCGTGGCCTTACAAATGCCCCGCTCAATCCATCACCTGCACCATGCCCTGACCCAGCAGCGTCTCCGCCCGGTCCATAAAGGCCCGATCCGCGGCAATCGAGAACCCGCTCGGCTCCAGCACCACGCAGTACTCCCCGCGCATCTCCAGGCTCAGCATCACCCGGCCCGGTCCCGGCGCTGCGTCCAGCATCCCCCGCAGCTCCGTCAGCGTCGCATCGCTCGCCCGCTCCAGCGCGACCTTGATGCGAAGACTCTTCGGCAGCCTCACCTTCACATCCTCCAGCGCCTGCACCGACGAGACGCATAGCTTTGGCGCCGCATCCTCATCGCACCGCAGCTGCCCCCGCGCCAGTACCGGCACCTCGATCTTCAGGTTCTCCGCCATGGCGGCATAATCTTTCGGAAAACAGATTAGCTCGATCTTGCCTACCGTATCTTCAAGCGAGGCCTGCGCATAGTACTCGCCGGAGCGCTTCGACTTCGCGACCTTGAGCCCCACGATCACCCCTGCAATCGAGATCTCCTGCTCCGGCGGCTGGCCCCTGCGCGTCGGCGCCGGCGAGGGCTTCATCTCGAGAGCCGTCGCCGTGTCCACCACTCCCTGCAGGTTGCGCAGCTTGTCCGCATACTTGTCCAGCGGATGGCCAGAGACGAAGAAGCCCAGCACTTCCTTCTCCGCCGCCAGTCGCTCGTTCTCGTCCCAGTCCGGAATCTCCGGCAGCGCGTCAGCGTTCCTGGCATGCACGGGATGGTCGTCAAAGATGCCGAACAGTCCATGCTGCCCGCTGGCCAGATCGCGCTGCGCCTTCTGCGCCCGCTCCATCGCGCGATCCGCCGCCGCAACCAGCTGCGCCCGCCGCCCAAAGGAGTCCAGCGCCCCCGCCTTGATCAGCGACTCCAGTACCCGCTTGTTCATCAGCCGCAGGTCCACCTTCTCGCAGAACTCCCAGTAAGAGCTGAAGGTCTTACCCTCCGCAGCCAACTCGTTCCGAACAGCAAGAATGGAATCGATCGCGTTGCGCCCTACGTTCTTGATCGCTGTCAGCCCGAACTGGATCGACTTACCCCGCGGCGTAAAATCCGCATCGCTGGTCCGCACATCCGGCGGCTCGACCGAGATATCAATCTCCCGGCACTCCTTGATATACCTCACCACGTTCTCCGGCTTCGATATCTCGGACGTCAGCAGCGCCGCCATGAACTCCACCGGGTAGTGCGTTTTCAGGTAAGCCGTGTGGTACGCCAGCAGCGCATAGGCTGCAGAGTGCGACTTGTTAAACCCATATCCTGCAAACTGCTCCATCAGGTCGAAGACCCTGGTCACTGTCTCCTTCCGAAAGCCCTTGGCCGCCGCGCCGGTCACAAACCGCTCCCGCTGCTGCGCCATCTCTTCCAGGTTCTTCTTGCCCATCGCGCGCCGCAGCAGGTCCGCCTCTCCCAGCGAGTAGCCGGCCACCGCATTCGCGATCTGCATCACCTGCTCCTGGTACACAATGACCCCCAGCGTCTCCCTAAGGATCAACTCCATCGGCGGCAGGTCGTACTCCACCTTCCGCCGGCCCCACTTGCGCTCAATGAAGTCATCGATCATGCCGCCCTGGATCGGCCCCGGGCGATACAGCGCATTCAAGGCGGTCAGGTCTTCTACCGATGTCGGTTTGTACCGGCGCAGCACGTCCCGCATCCCGCTCGACTCGAACTGGAAAATACCCGACGTAAGCGCCCGGTGAAACACCTTCTCATACGTCTCCAGGTCATCGAGCGGAATCGTCGTCAGGTCCAGCACCGCCCCGTTCTGGTTCCGCTGGATCAGCTTCAGGCAGTCATCGATCACCGTCAGCGTCGTAAGCCCGAGGAAATCCATCTTCAGCAGGCCCATCTTCTCAATGGCCTTCATGTCATACGCCGTGACGATTTCCTCGTTCTTCGAGCGCGAAAGCGGGACAAGATCGGTCAGCGGTCGCGGCGCGATGACTACTCCCGCCGCGTGTACACCCGCCCCCCGCACCAGCCCCTCCAGCTTCATCGCCGTGTCGATCACCTCCCGCGCCT
>DASWUY010000376.1:0-6074 GCA_036401435.1 Acidobacteriaceae bacterium
TCGTTGATCAACACGGCAGCATTCGAATCAAAGCGGATGTAGGTGCCGTCACGCCGCCGCGCTTCCTTGCGCGTGCGCACGATCACCGCCTTGACTACCTTGCCCTTCTTGACCTGCCCGTCAGGCGAGCTTTCCTTCACCGCCGCCGTCACCACATCGCCCAGGCCGGCCTTCTTGCCGCTCGCGCCGCCCAGCGGCAGGATCACCTGCAGCTTGCGCGCGCCGGAGTTATCGGCTACCTCCAGCATGGTTCTCATCTGTACTGCCATTGCTGCTCTCCCCCGGGCGACCCGCGGCTCCCGCCGCTCCGCACCCTCTGCCTACCCGCACTGCGCTTCTACTGCAACTACCAAACCGGGAAATGCTGTCAGCTTTTGAAAGCGCCATCATCCCCAAAAAGCGCCGTCATTCAGCAACATCGTCATCCGCGAAGAACGCCGTCATCCTGAGCGAAGCGAAGGACCTGCGTTTGCCCTCACCCGCCGCGGCAACCCCTACTTCAACGCAAGCGCCTTGGCTGCCTCTTCTGCCTGCGCCAGCGCCGAGCGCCGCACAATCTCTTCGAGGTTCCACCGCTTCAGCTTGGACAGCGGCCGGGTCTCGCGGATCCGCACCATGTCTCCCACGCGGGCCGAGTTCTGCTCGTCGTGCGCGTAAAACTTCTTGTTCGTCTTCATCACCCGCTTGTACTTCGGGTGCGCCTTGCGCATCTCGATCTCAACCACGATGGTCTTCTGCATCTTGGTTGAAACCACCTGGCCCACCTTCTCGTTGCGCCGCGACTCGCGCGGTGCGGTTGGCTGCGTGCTCTCCGCTGCTGCGATCTGGTCTGCCATGGCTTACCGCGTCCCCTTCCTGGCCTTGGTCCTGCCCTTGCTCTCCGGCTGGCCTTCTGCCAGGGGCTTCGCCCCGCGGATGCCCAGCACCCGCTCGCGCTCCACCGTCTTGATCCGGGCCACGGCCTGCTTCAGCTCCCGCATCTTCTTCACGCCTTCCTTCTGCCCCAGCTTCAGCTGGAAGCGCAGACGAAAGATCTGCTCTGCGGCCTTCTGCTCTTCTGTCTTGAGCTCGGCGTCGCCGAGACTGCGAATCCTTGTGGTTTCCATACGTCGCTTCTCTTCTCTCCGGGACACCGGCCTTCGGCGAACCGCTCGCCAAAGGCCGGGTCTCCCCTGCTTGCTGCTCTGTCCCGCTGAAACTTGCCGAACTCGCTGAACCTTCCCGGTTCCCAGCCCGCCGGCCCTGCTGTTGCCTGCTTCCGGCGACCTCTCTACTTCACAACCACGGTAGCCTTCACATCGTGCCGCTGCACAAAGCGCACTTTCAGCGGCAGCTTGTGCGAGGCCAGCCGCATCGCTTCCTGCGCGATCTCCGGCGCCACGCCCTCCATCTCGAAGAGCACCTTGCCCGGCCGCACCACGGCCGCCCAGTGGTCCGGCGCACCCTTGCCCTTGCCCATACGCGTCTCGGCCGGCTTCTTGGTGATCGGCTTGTCCGGGAACAGGCGGATCCAGATCTTGCCGCCGCGCTTGATGAACCGCGTCATCGCAATACGGCTGGCCTCAATCTGGCGATCCGTAATATACCCGCACTCCATCACCTTCAGCCCGTACTCGCCGAACGACAGCTCCGAGCCGCGCCACGCCTTGCCCTTCATGCGGCCGCGCTGCTGCTTGCGGAACTTGACCTTCTTTGGCATCAACATAAGAGGTTCCCTTTTCGCCCCGGCCTGTGCTCAGGCCGCAGGCTCTCCTGCTCTCAGTCAGGCGCGGCCTAGAAGACCGGCGCGCCCACTGCTCCCTGCGGCGCCTGCCGTCGCTGCTGGTAAATGTCCCCGCGATACACCCAGGTCTTTACCCCGATAATGCCGTAGGTGGTATGCGCCTCGGCAAAGCCGTAGTCGATATCCGCCCTGAGGGTGTGCAGCGGCAGCCGGCCCTGCAGATACCACTCCGACCGCGCAATCTCGTTGCCGTTCAGGCGCCCCGAGACACGCACCTTGATCCCTTTGCACCCAAAGCGCAGCGCCGAGTCCACCGCCTTGCGCATCGCCCGGCGAAAGCCTACACGCTTCTCCAGCTGCATCGCTATATTCTCTGCCACCAGCTGCGCGTCGAGCTCAGGCTTGTTGACTTCTAGAATATCAATGAATACCTCGCGATTGGTGCGCTTCTGCAGCTCGAGCTTCAGTTTGTCGATCTCGGTGCCCTTGCGGCCGATAATGATCCCCGGACGCGCCGTCCGGATGATAATCCGCAGCTTGTTGCCCGGGCGCTCGATCTCGACCGAGCTCACGCCCGCCGCCTTCAGCTTTTCCTTCAGCTCGCGCTTCAGCTTCACGTCTTCGACCAGCAGCTTGTCGTAGTCCCGCACCACGAACCAGCGCGAACGCCACGGCTTGTTGACGCCGAGCCTGAACCCATAAGGATGGACTTTCTGTCCCATATTTCCCCTTTACCCTCTTCTTCCGGGCGGCCTCGACTGCCCGTGGCCGCGCGCCCCTGTGTTTACGCGATCTTCTTCTTGGCCTTGCCCGGACCCGGGCCCGCAGCTTTGCTCGTGCTCTTGCCCTTACCCGCCGCCGGCTTGGCCGCGGCGCCTGCCTTGCGGCTGGCCCGATCGCCCGTAGCCGCCTGCTCCGGTCCAAGCTCGGCTACCGAGATCAGGATGTGCGCCATCCGCCGCTGGTACCGGAAGGCGCGCCCCATTGGCGCCGGACGGATGCGCTTCAGGCGTGGCCCTTCATTCGCAATTGCCGACTTCACGTACAGGTTGTCCACGTCGAGATCCAGCCCCCGCTCGTCCGACAGGTAGTTCGCGTTCTGGAGAGCCGAGCGCAACACCTTCTCCACCATCGGCGCGACACCCTTCTTGGTGAACGCAATCGTGTTCAGCGCCTGCTCCACGCGCAGGCCCTTGATCAGGTCCAGCACCAGACGCGCCTTCTGCGGCGAGACGCGCTGGAACTTCGCCGCCGCCCGAAACTCTCGTGTTTCCTCTGTGCTGACTGCCATTGGCTTCTCTTTCCTTCAAAAATTCGGCACGGCCCTCTCGCAAGAGACCCCGGCCCTCCGCGCTCTACCGGCCCTTGGCCGCGCTCTCGTTCGACTTGGCCGTATGCCCCTTGAAGGTACGCGTCGCTGAAAACTCACCCAGCTTGTGACCCACCATGTTCTCCGTCACATATACCGGGATAAACTTCCGCCCGTTGTGCACCGCTATCGTATGCCCCACAAACTCGGGGAAGATCGTGGACCGGCGCGACCAGGTCTTGATCACTTTCTTCTCGTTCGCCGTGTTCATCGCCTCCACCTTCACCATCAGGTGCCCGTCGATGAATGGACCCTTCTTTGTCGACCGTGCCATTTCGTTTCCCTCACTCGGCGCTTTCACACCTGAATTGCTCTTGCTGCCCTACCGCCTGCCGCTTCTCACCCCAGCCAGTCCAGCGCCACAGGCGCCTTCCGGCGAAGCCGTCTGCTGCATGCAATGCCGCGTAGTCGCTACTTCTTGCGGCGGTTCACGATGAACACATCTGTCCGCTTGTTGTTGCGCGTCTTGTAGCCCCGTGTCGGCTGTCCCCAGGGAGTCACCGGGTGACGTCCGCCCGAGGTCTTGCCCTCACCGCCGCCGTGCGGGTGATCGACCGGGTTCATCGACACGCCGCGGTTCGCTGGCCGTATGCCCTTCCATCGATTGCGCCCCGCCTTGCCGATGGTCACGTTCTCATGGTCGGTGTTGCCCACCTGGCCAATCGTTGCCATGCACGCCACCAGCACCCGGCGCGTCTCCCCCGAAGGCAGCTTCAGGAGCGCATACTCGCCTTCCTTGGCCACCAGCTGCGCCGACCCGCCTGCCGACCGCACCATCTGCGCGCCCTTGCCCGGCCGCAGCTCCACGTTGTGCACCGTCGTGCCGGCCGGAATGTTGGCCAGCGGCAGCGCATTGCCGATCAGGATATCTGCCTCGGGGCCGCTCATGATCAACTGCCCTACCTTCAACCCCACCGGCTGGATGATGTACCGCTTTTCGCCGTCCGCATAGTGGATCAGCGCAATCCGTGCCGAGCGGTTGGGGTCGTACTCGATCGTGGCTACCTTGCCCGGCACGCCATACTTCTCCCGCTTGAAGTCAATCAGGCGCAGCATCTTCTTGTGCCCGCCGCCCTGGTGGCGAATCGTCAGGTCGCCCGAGTTGCGGCGGCCGCCCGTCCGCTGCTTCACCACCACGAGCGGCTTGTACGGCTTATCGGTCGTGATATCTTGATTGACCAGCGTCGTCTTGAACCGCAAGCTCGGCGTAATCGGTCGAAAGGTCTTGATCGGCATCGTCGTTGTCTCTCTTGGTCCGCCCGCCCTCGGCTTCCCGGGGCGCAACCAGCTCTACCATCTCTACTCTTGTTCTCGAACCTGCCCGCTCGTTTCGCAGGCGTGCCCTACAGGTTGTCTGCGTACTCCGGCATCTTCTCGCCCGCCACCAGCCGCACGTAGGCCTTCTTCCAGTCCGGCCGGTACCCGGCAAACTTGCCCCGGCGCCGCTCCTTGCCTACGTAGTTCATCGTGCGCACCGCTGCCACACGTACCTTGAACAAGGCCTCTACCGCCTGCTTGACCTCGGTCTTGGTCGCCTTGGTCGCTACCTCAAACACCAAGGTCGACTCCACTTCCTTGGCCGTCAACCCCTTCTCGGTGATCACCGGCCTGCGGATCGTCGTATGAATGGTCGGCATTACGCTACCTCCGCCTTGTGCGCTTCCAGCCTGCGCTTGGAAACAGATTTCTTCAGCAACTCCTGCAGCAGCTCGATGGCCGCCTTGGAGACAATGGTCCGCTCCGCTCGCAGCACGTGGTACGGGTGCACCTCCGTCGACAGTAGCATCTCGACCCGGTCCAGGTTGCGCGCGCCCAGGATGAAATTCGGCGTCAGCTCCTGCCCGCTCTCGACCAGCAGCACCGTCCGCGTCGCCTCCAGCTTGTTGAGCGCCTGGCGATAGAGCTTGGTCTTCGGCTCGGCCAGCTCAAAGCTCTCAACCACCGTCAGCTTCCCCTCGGCCAGCTTCGCTGCCAGCGCCGATCGCAGCGCTCCCATCACCTTCTTCTTCGGGAACGCATAGTCATAGGACCGTGGCTGCGGTCCGTGCACCGTGCCGCCCGAGCGCCAGAGAGGCGAACGGATCGAGCCCACGCGCGCCCGCCCCGTGCCCTTCTGCTTCCACAGCTTCCGGCCGGAGCCCGAGACCAGCTTGCGATTCTTGGTCGCCGCCGTGCCCTGGCGCATCGCGGCGCGGTAGTGCTTCACCGCCTCCCACACCAGCGCCTCATTCACCGTCTCAGCCGCAAAGACCTCGTCCGCCAGCTCCAACTGACCGACGGTCTCGCCACTCAGGTTGCGCACATCCACAGTTGCCATCGTCTTGACTCTTTCTTCTTCTCGCAGCCGCGCCATCCGCGCGTCCCTGCTTCGCTCTTCCAACCAAACCCACAACGCCTGCTCAACCGCACAAAGGTCGCTCAACCCAACAAAGGTCGTCATCCTGAGCGCAGCGAAGGACCCGCGGTCGCCCTTGCGCACGAAGTGCGCGCCCGCCCGACCCGGCCAGGGTCACTTCTTTTTCGCCGAGGCCTTCTTCGAAGCCTTCAGCGGATCGACCGTGCTCGAGCCCGCAAAGCCGCGACGCTCGCGCGGTGGCGCCTTGGCCTTCGAGATCATGACGTACCCCTCACGCGGCCCTGGCACCGCGCCCTCGACCATGATCAGGTTTTCTTCAAGGTCAATGCCGCGGATACGAAGATTGCGCACCGTCACCCGGTCCGTGCCGAAGTGCCCCGGCATCCGCTGCCCGGGAAAGACGCGCGACGGAAACGAGGACGCGCCAATCGAGCCCTGCACCTGGAACATGTGCCCGTGCGACTTCGGTCCGCCGCCAAAGCCATGCCGCCGCACCACGCCCGCGAAGCCCCGGCCCTTGCTGGTGCCGATCACGTCCACATACTTCTCGTCCGAAAAAATGTCCACCAGCACCCGGTCGCCTGCCTTGTCGCTAGACAACTCCTGCGCTTCGCCCTCGGCCGGGG
>DASWUY010000377.1:0-8973 GCA_036401435.1 Acidobacteriaceae bacterium
AAGGCGCGATAAAGAGCGAACAGTCGGTTGTAAATGGCATGCGCCTCGGCCTGCGGCTCATAGGTCGTGAAATCCAGGCATAATTTCGCCTGCGCCTCTTCTATCGTCTCGAACGCACCCGCCGCCACCAGCGCAAAGATCCCCGACCCGAGCGAAGTGGGGATCCCGGCAGGCACCAGCACCGGCTTACCCAGCACGTCGGCATACACCTGGTTCAGGACCTTGTTCTGCTGCGGGATGCCGCCGGCGTTGATCACCCGCTCCACGCGCACGCCATTCTCGGCCATCCGTTCCAGGATGATCCGCGTATGAAACGCCGTTCCCTCGATCGCCGCGAATAGCTCATCCTGCGCGGTATGAATCAGGTTCCACCCTAGGGTCACTCCTCCTAGTTCGGAGTTCACAAGCACCGTACGATCGCCGTTATCCCAGCTCAGTCGCAGTAAGCCCGTCTGTCCGGCGCGATAGGTCTCCAGCCCTTGCGCCAGTTCGCGCACCTTGGTCCCCGCGCGACGCGCGATCGCCTCAAAGATGTCGCCGGTAGCCGACAGCCCCGCCTCCACCCCGGTGTAGTCCGGATGCACGCTGCCCGGAACCACCCCGCATACCCCCGGCACCAGCGTCGTCTTCTTTTCCATGGCGATAATGCAGGTCGAGGTGCCCACCACATTCACGACGTCGCCCTCGCGACATCCTGCCCCAATCGCGTCCCAGTGCGCGTCAAAAGCGCCTACCGGGATCGGTATCCCGGCCTGCAGTCCCAACTCCGCGGCCCACTTGGGTGAGAGGGTTCCGGCCATATGGTCCGACGTTGCATAGGCGCCATCAAACTTTGCCCGAATGCCCACCAGCAGCGGATCGAGCCTGGTAAAGAACGACTGCGGCGGCAGGCCATGCCACTTCGGATTCCAGAGCCACTTATGCCCCATGGCACACACGCTGCGCTTGACCTGCTTGGGATCAGTAATCCCGCATAGCGTCGCCGCGACCATGTCGCAATGCTCAAATGCGGTGGCAAACTCCGCTCGCCGCTCCAAATTATGCCGCAGCCAGTGCAGCAGCTTGGCAAAGCCCCACTCATGCGAGTAGACGCCGCCGCACCACTCTATTGCCTCCAGCTTCTCCTCGTGCGCAAGCGCCGTAATCTGCTGGGCTTCAAGCTTGGCGCGATGATCGCACCACAAGTAGTACTCGCCCAGCGGCTGCATCTTCGCGTCCACCATCACCACGCTTGAGCCGGTGGTATCGAGCGCAATCGCGGCAACGTCTTCGCCCCGGATACCGGTCTCCTTGAGCACCTGGCGCGTTGCGGCGACCAGCGCGCGCATCTGGTCCTCATGCGACTGGGTGGCGTGGTCGGGGTCTTCGCGCTTGCGATGCAGCGGATACTCGGCCGAAGCGGTGCCAAGGCCGCCGCGCTCCGAGTCGAGGAGCGTCACCCGCACGCTCAACGTGCCGAAATCTACGCCTGCTACCGTTACGCCCATCACACGCTCCTCAGTCCAGAAGACCCCCTATGTGGGAGGCGCTTAATCTCCGTGCTGGTGCATCTGCCAGCCGAGGTAGGTTGTTGCCGCTTCATAGACTGGCGCGGCCACCGTTGAGAAGTTTGCCGCCACGTGGTGCTCGAAGCCGTTGCGGCAGATGTAGTGCAGCAGCTTCTGCATATGCGGGATACGGCAGACGCCCGCGCCGCCAAACGTCTCGAGCGGATCGTTCGTGAACTCGCCTTCTCCCACGTAGCCGCGAATCTTGCCCGTAAGGTCGTCGGTCGAGAAGCGCAGATAAGTCATCGCGCCCGGCTTCACGCGGCCGACGCAGGTGCCAAAGGTGTTCTCCTTGCCCACGGTTCCGGCGATGATGGCCTGGAAGTCCATCACGACGGACTCAAAGAAATGCTTGGGCAGGTTCGCGCAGTGGAAACAGACCGCCTTGTCGGGGTCGTCGCCGTAATTGTTGTTCCAGTCCAGCAGCGCTGAGGGCGTCTCCGAGGCCAGCGCCAGCCCATACATGCTCAGCACGCCGGCCACGTCCGTCTCGCACGCCGAAGAGAAAAGATTCTCGCTCATCATGCTCATCACCGTGCAGGGCACCACGCCAAAGTACTCCTCGAGCGAGGTCCAGCACTGGATGGCTGAGATGGTGCAGTAGGTCTCGGTCATCCACCCATCGATCACCGCGCCCAGCTTCGCCATCTTCATCAGGGCCTCGGGCGGAATCCCCTCCGTGGGCACATACCGCTTGATCGCCGCCAGCTTCGCCTGGGCCGCGTCATCGGTGTCCGCAAGCCGGTGGATGCGGCCGATGATTTCAGAAAGGTCCAGCGTTTCGACCGAGATCCCGTGGTGCTCCAGGATCTTTTCCGAATAACGCACCGTGTTGAACGCAGCAGGCCGTGCACCGATGGCGCCGATGCGCAGGTTCTTGAAGCCGTTCACGACGCGGCAGGTGGCGGCGAACTTCGCCAGGTCCAGAGCAAACGCGTCAGACTGCGGCGCGACCGTGTGCAGTGCGGTAAGCGAGTAGGGGATGTTGTACTGAGCCAGGTTGTTGCACGCCGACATCTTGCCGCAGAACGAGTCGCGCCGGTGCGAGATCTTCATTGTCTCGGTGCGGTCAGGTGTGGCCTGCACCAGCACCGGCACCTTCAAGCCGGAGAGCCGGATCGCATCGACGATCGCCCGCTCTTCGCCAAAATTGGGCAGCGTAACGATAATCCCGTCGATCGAGTCGGCATGCGCCTTGAAGAGTGCCGCGCAGTGCCGCGCATCGTCAGGCGTCTGCACGGCACCGTGCTGGGTTTGCTCAGCCGACAGGACTACAGACCCATAGCCCAGCTTGTTGAGCACCGCCAGAATGTCGCCGTGGCCTTCCTTGGCGAGGTGATGCGGAAAGAAGCCGCGGCTGCCGACAATAACGCCAAAGGTGAGTTGCTTCTTCATCCATTTCCCTTCAGATCAGTTGCTGTTACAAGAGGACCGCGGCGCGGCCAAAAGATGACGGTGTAGGCCAGACCGGCGAGCGCCATCCCCGCTCCCCACCACACCGCCGGGTGCAGCGCGTTCAGGACCGGGGGATGCACCAGCGGGTGCGAGAGCTCCCACAGGCCTTCAAGAAAGATGATCAGCCCAAAGAGCAGGAACTGGATCCCGGCGAAAAACCAAATCGACAACTCTGCACGCATCCGACTCACCCCGCAAATCTGCTACCAGAAGATGATGTTTAGAAGGACGAAGCCGGCCGCCACGATGCCCGCCCACACGATCGGCTTCTGCCACCAGTGGTCATCGTGCTCCTCCGGCAGCGGCACCACGCCATACACCAGGCCCTCTAGCTCCTTGACCGGCCGCGGCTGCGTAAAGAGGCTGACCACAACGGTAACGACTACGGTGACGATCCAGGTCCACAGGGCGCGATACAGGTTTTCCGCCATGTCCTTGGCGTCTGGCGACAGGGCCACGTAGCGCAGCGCCGAAGGGTCCACGTGCACCCACCACCACAGGCTGATCGCCGTCGTTGTGCCCACCAGCAGCCCCCAGAAGCCACCCGCCCGGGTGGGACGCCGCCACAGCATGCCCAGGATCACCACGCCGAAGAGCGGCGCAATAAAGAAGCTGAACAGCTGCTGCACGTAGTCCATGATGGAGGCCGCATGCTGCACCAGGTACGCGGTGCCTACCGAGATCAGCACGCCCACCAGCGTCGACCATCTTCCCATGGCCACGTAGTGCCGGTCGGTCGCCTTCTTGTTTATGAAGGCTCCGTACAGGTCGTAGGTCCACACGGTAGAGAAGGCCGAAACGTTGCCGGCCATCCCCGACATGAACCCCGCAATCAGCGCCGTCACTCCGAGCCCCAGCAGCCCCGGACCCAGATATCGCACCAGCAGCAGCGGCAGTACCTCGTTATACGAGTGGCCACCGGTGGCCACCGCCTGCCCTTCGCCCACCAGTTTGTATGGCAGCACCGAGATAGCGAGCAGCCCGGGCAGGATGACGATAAACGGCACCGCCATCTTGAACGCCGCTCCTAGAATCGGCGCCATGCGCGCAGAGCGAATGTTGTCGGCCGAGAGCACCCGCTGCACCACCAGGAAGTCGGTCGTCCAGTACCCGAAGCTGATAACGAACCCCAGCCCGAAGACAATGCCGGTCCAGTGCACGCCCATGGGATTGGTGTTGAAGTGGCCCAGGCCGCTCCACAGGTGCACGTACTGCATCGACCCCATACGCTGCACCATCTGCGCCTTGAGGTTGGTCCACCCACCCACCTCGATCAATCCCAGGATCGGCACCAGCAGCGCGCCCAGCCAGATCAGCAGGAACTGCAGCACCTCGTTGTAGATGGCCGAGCGCAGCCCGCCCAGCGCCACATACACGGCCACCGTGATCGATGAGACCCAGATGGAAAAGTTCAGGTTCCACCCCAGCACCACCTTCATCACCAGCGCCATCGAGTACATGTTGATGCCCGACATCAGCACCGTCATGAAAGCGAACGAGATCGCCGAGACAAAGCGTGCGCCGTCGCCGTACCGCAGGTGCAGGTACCCGGGCACCGAGTGCGTCTTTGAGATGTAGTAGAACGGCATCATCACGATGCCCAGAAACAGCATCGCCGGGATGGCGCCGATCCAGTACCAGTGCGCCGCCAGAATGCCGTACTGGTAGGCCGAGCCCGCCCACCCCATCAGCTCCAGCGAGCCAAGATTGGCCGAGACGAACGAGAGCCCCGCGATCCAGGCCGTCATCTCGCGGCCGGCCATGAAGAACTCTTCGCTGGTGTTTGAAGCGCCGCGCAGGTAGAAGCCGATGAAGATGACGATTGCGAAGTAGACCGCGATGATCAGGATGTCGACGCCGCTCAGCGAAGCCAGCGTGGTCTTGGTCTGAGCCGCGGTCGACTGAAGAAAGCCAAGCGATGGGGCCGACGTGGTGAGCAGGCGTGCTGTGGGCAAGAGCATGTGCGGTCAGGGCCTCGTCATAAGCAGGATGCCGGAACCGGGCTGGCGCTCCGGGCAGGGGCTGGTCGGCATCATCGCTGCCCGTAGCTTGCCGTCGGGCCATGCTTGCGGAAGTAGTGGCGATCCAGCAGTGCCTGCGACACTCCGGGCGCCCCGGGGTTGAGCATGACCGTCCGCAGACTGACCCGCGCCACCGCTTCGAGCACCACCGCGTTATGCGCCGCGTTGGCCGCCGAGGTGCCCCAGGCAAACGGCGCATGCCCCGCCACCAGCACCCCGGGCATGGCCTCGGGGTCGAGGTCGCGAAAGCGCCGCACAATGGCCAGGCCGGTGTTCAGTTCGTAGTCGCCGCCAATCTCGTCGTCCGTCAGTTCCTCGGTCACCGGCACCGCGCCGTAGAAGTAGTCGGCGTGCGTGGTGCCGAGCGCCGGGATGCCGCGGCCGGCCTGCGCCCAGGCTGTCGCATACTCAGAGTGCGTGTGGACCACGCCGCCGATGGTAGGAAAGGCGCGGTACAGCAGCAGGTGCGTGGCGACGTCAGAGGATGGCTTGAGCCGCCCGTCGACGACCTTGCCGTCGAGGTCGCAGATGACGATGTCCTCGGCCGACATGGACTCATAAGGCACGCCGCTGGGCTTGATGGCAACCAGGCCGGCGGCGCGATCGATGCCGCTCGCGTTGCCCCAGGTGTAGAGCACCAGGCCTCGGCGCACCAGCTCCAGGTTGGCTTCGAGCACGTGCGACTTGAGCTCTTCAAGCATGGATCAGAATCCCCTTACGCTCATTGGAATGGTGCGGCCGGGCAGGCGTTTGCCGCAAAAGGGAAGGCTACGGGTTTCGTTGTAGCGCGGTCAAGCAAGGCGCTCGGCAGCAGCGATTAGCGCGCCTTGGCAGGAGCGATGGGCCGCGCTCGCCCGGTCGCAATCTCAAGGAAGGCGTGCCCGGCGCGGGTGAGCGCTTTTTCCTTGCGGTAGATCAGGGCCAGCTCGCGGCTGATCCGCAGTCCCTCCACGCGTAGGATGCGCAGCAGCCCGGCGCGCTCATCGGCGCTGACGACCGCCCGCGGCAGAAAGCCGAGACCCAGGCCCGCCGCCGCCAGCCGCTTGAGCAGCTCGCTCGACTCCACCTCCATGGTGACGCGCGGCTGGGCGTCATGGGTGCGAAAGAGCTCGTCCAGTTGCTCGCGCTGACGGCCCTGCTTGGGCAGCAGCAGTGGGTACTGCAGCACCTCCGGCAGCGTGACCTGCTCGCGCGCCGCCAGCGGGTGCGCGTTCGGCGCCACCAGCACCACCTCGTCCTTGTGAATGATGTCGATCAGCAGGCGCGCGTCCTTGGCCGGCAGGGAGACAATGCCGAAGTCCACCTCGCGATTCAGCACGGCTTCGATGGTGCGGGCGCGATCGGCGCGAACGATCTTGAGCGAGACACGCGTGTATTCGCGCTTGAACTGGGCAAAGACGGCAGGCAGCACGTAGAGGCTGGTCGCCTCGTTGGCAGAGATGGCGATCTCGCCGCGGGGGGAGCGATGCAGCTCGGAGATGGTGGTGCCGATGTGGGCATGGCACTGCAGTACGTGCTCGGCAAACGGCTCAAAGACGCGCCCTGCCGCGGTGAAGGTGACCTTGCCTCCGTCGCGGTCAAAGAGCCGGGCCCCCACTTCGTTCTCGAGCGAGCGAATCTGTGCAGAGATGGCGGGCTGGGTCACGCTGAGCTTCTCCGCAGCGCGCGAGAAACTGCGCAGCCGGCTCACTTCCATAAAGGTTCTCAACTGCTCGAAGTCCATGCGTTCCCCAGTTCATTCTGCCACGCGCACCTGCGCTGCGCCGGCCCCCACCGCCGCCCCCACCGGCCGCCGCCCAGGCAGCTGGTCCGAGCCGGGCAGTTGTGCCAAGCGCCCGGCAGACCCGTGGCATAGCTCGATCTAGAGCAACGCGACCGGCTCCCTCAGTGCAGGCGTGCGGCCTCCGCCCGCGCTTCGACCAGCACAGGCAGATCCTGATCCGCCCCTTTCCAGAGGGTAAGCAGGGTTTGGTACTCCTCTCTTGCCGCATCGAGATTGCCCTGCATAACCAGCGCTCTCGCCAGGCCCAGGTGAGCCAGGGGCACGTTCGGCGAGATCGCGCTGGTATACGGGCGGTCGATCACCAGGCGAAACTCACGTTGTGCCGCGACCGGCTGCTTCGCCGCCAGGTACGCTGCGCCGCGCAACGCCGGTACGGAGGAATCGGTCAACCGATAGGGCTCGGCAGGCTCCAGGTCCGCAAGGGCCTGCTCCGGTCTGGCGGTCGCAAGTGCCAGCGCGGCACGGCCCTCCGGCGCAAACACCTCTTGCACGTCAGAGTCCTCTCTTCCGTTGTCCAGCATGTACTTCAGCTTCTTCTCTGCCAGTGCCGTAACTCCGGCCTCGGCCGCACCCACGATAACAGAGGACATGGACGCCCCGGTCAGGGCCCCGCTGGCCTCAAAACGCCTCAGGTGCGCCCGCGCCTCCTGCATCAAACCCGTCTCGGCCTCGGCCTCGGGCACGCCGGAGAACATCTCAAGCGCCGCCTCCTCTAGGCCGTTCTTCCTCTGCACGTCGGCCAGGTGCTCCCAATGGGCTACGGCAGAGCGCATGCGGCCCTGGCTTGCGTCCAGGTCTGCGTCCAGGCCTTCAGCATCGTCCTCCTCCGCCTTATCGCGGTACCACTTCCTCTGTTCGTCCAGAGCAGCCGTATCGTGCTCGACAAAGGCCACATCGAGCAGCGTCCGGTGCAGGCCTGTAGAATCAAGGCCGCGCCGGAACGCCTCGCGACATACCGCTTTCGCCGCTTCCAGCTGTCCGTCAGACCGCAGCCATCGTGCCAGGTCCTCGGCTGCATCCGTGGCGCGGGGATTGTTCGCAACTGCGTGTCTGGCTGCGTCGACCGCCAGATCCATGCGGCCGACCGAGGCCTCAAACTCGCCCAGCATCACCCAGGGGTTAGTGGCCAGCGGATAGAGCCGCGTCCAGTCCTGATAGTTCCGTATGGCCTGGTGCCGGTCGCCGGTCCGCCAATACTCGTACATGGCCACGATCCTCAGCCGGGTGGGCTCGTCGGCGTGGTCGCGCAGCTCATAGGCCCGCGCCATCGCCTTGCGCCCTTCGAGCGCCTCGCCCATGTTGTAGAAGCAGTTCGCCAGCTGCGCATAAGCGTCGGTGAAGCTGGGATCCAGATGGATCGCCTTCTGGTAGAGCGGAACCGCCTGCGCAAATTTGAGCCGGATGTGCAGCCCCCGCGCCTGAGAGTAGGCTTTCAGCGCTTCCAGCGAGAAGGTATGCGCCAGCAGCAGCGGCTGACTGGCGCCGCCCCGCGCGCGCAGGGGCTCGCCCAGCTTCTTCTGCATCTGCTCTGCAGCTTTGTCTACCGCCTGAATCACGCCCTCCCGTGTCTCGGCAACCGCCTTCACCTGGGCCAGGCTGCGCCCGCTCGAGCAGTCAGACGCAACCAGCGTGAACAGGTATCTCTGCCCGATGCGCGTCAGGCCCGGTGACAGCACCGCCTGGTCGTTCAACCGTTCGCATACCTCGCGCGCCAGCGTTGAAGACAGGCCCGCATCCGCGGGAAGATCCATCAGCCGGAGGACCTTGCGGGTGTCGCTCTCCCCGGCCACCAGCAGCCAGGGAGACTGGTTCAGGTCGATAGCCAGGAGGGTCTTCAGCGCGCGGTCAAGATCCGCATCTCCGGTCGCATTCTCGAGATCTGCCAGGACCAGCTCATGGTGGTCACCGGGCACCGGCCGCTCGCTCCACCTCCACCCGCCCCATGCCGCCAGGCACGCCAGCACTCCGGCCGCCGCCGCCACCCAGCGGCGCTGCTTCGCCATCCAGGCCACCCGCTTCGGGACAACGGTCGCCGGAACTGCATCAGCCATCACCTCCCGTACGACCACGCGCGTTCGCTCTACCGTCGCCTGCAAACTGAAGCTGGCCGCCGCATGCCCGGCACCGTTCTCGCCCTCGGGCAGCGCCTCCACCTTTCCGGTGAACT
>DASWUY010000378.1:0-6966 GCA_036401435.1 Acidobacteriaceae bacterium
CGTATCCCGATCTCCCGCGTCCGCTCCGTCACGCTCACCAGCATGATATTCATCACGCCCACCCCGCCCACCATCAGCCCCACGCTTGACACCGCGATCATGAAGATCACCAGCCCCGTCGTCAGCTGCGCCCACAGCCGCCCGATCGACTCCGGGCTGAAGATCGCGAAGTTGTCATCGGCCATCGTCGGCACCCGCCGATACACCCGCAGCAGCGTCCGGATCTCCTCCTCCACGACCCCCTTGTTGCGCGCATCGTCATACTTCACGCTGATCCATACATCCTTCTGCTCCGGATGGATCTTGTGAAAGGTGCTCAGAGGAAACAGCGCCTTGTTGTCCTCCGGGTTGTTCCCCCCGCCAAAGGCCTGCTTGGCCCCGTCGAGCACCCCGATCACCGTGAACAGATCCCCATCCACCTCCACTTCCTTGCCGATCGGGTTCGCCCCTTCAAACAGCTTCGCCGCCACGTCCTTACCCAGCACCGTCACGTTGGCCCGGCGAAAGTCGTCATCCGCCGTGAACATGGTGCCCGCGCTCAGCTGCACATCCTGTACCACGTTCACCTCCGGCGCATCGCCTTCCAGGATCGTGTGCTGGATCTTGCGCCCGTTGTACTTGATCGCCACCTTGCCCACACCCAGGTTCACATCCTGCACCCGCAGCGAAGGATTCACCGCGATCACGTGCGGCAGGCTGCGCATCGCCTCTCCTTCTTCCACAGTCAGCTTCTTGCGCGCCAGCATCTCGGCCGTCGGCCGTATCCCGATCACCGGCATGTGGAAGGCCCAGATCACGTTCGTCCCCAGCGAGTTCACCCACGTCTCTACCTTGTTGTTCACCCCGCTGATGATCGAAGAGATAATGATCACCGTCATCACCCCGATCACCACCCCCAGGATCGTCAGCCCTGAGCGCAGCTTGTTGGCCTGCAGTGTGTCCAGCGCCATGCGGACTGACTCACGCGAATCGGCAACACTCATCCGGACCTTCCTCCCCGCAGCTCGACGCTGCCCTTCTCAAACTACAACTCCGTCCGCAACGCCACGATCGGATCCAGCGCCGCCGCCTTGCTCGCCGGATACACGCCAAAGAAAATGCCCACCGCGCTCGCCACAAACAGCCCCAGCAGCACCGACCACAGCTTCACCTGCGAAGGCCACCCCAGCGCCAGCGTCACCACCTCCGCCGTGCCCGCGCCCCCAATCACCCCGATCATCCCGCCGATCAGCGCCATCACCCCTGACTCGATAATGAACTGCAGCAGCACGTCGCTTCGCTTGGCCCCCAGCGCCTTCCGTATCCCGATCTCGCGCGTCCGCTCCGACACACTCACCAGCATGATGTTCATGATCACCACCCCGCCCACCACCAGCGAGATCGACGCAATCCCCACGATCACAATCCCGAAGGTCTGCGTCAGGCTCTTCCACAGGCTCACAAACGTGTCGTTCGTTTCGATCGTGAAGCTGTCCGGCGCCCCCGGCGCATCGTGCCGCTCCGCCCGCACAATCGCCCGCACCTCGTCCGTCACCTCTTCCAGCACCCCGGGCGCCGTCCCCGCCTTGATATAAAAGTCGATCGAGTGGTGCATGCCGTGGCTGTGCATGTAGGTGCTCAGCGGCATGATCACGTAATCATCCTGGCTCTGCCCCAGCGTCGTCCCTTGCCGCTCCCCCACGCCCACGATCGTGTACACCTCGCCGTCTACGCGGATCTCTTGGCCCAGCGGCTGGATCCCACCCATCACATTCGTCACGATGTCGTACCCGATCACCACGACATGCGTCCCCTCCTGGTCGTCCGCATCGGTAATCGGCCGCCCCAGCGCAATGTCCACATTCGTGATCTGCAGCATCGACGACGTGTACCCGCGGATCCGCGTCCCGTTGCTCGACTGCTTGCCGTACACCACCTTGCCGCCCGTCTCGAGCGCCGCCCCCGTCAGCCGGCAATGCACGCACTTCTCCACCAGGCCCTTGTACTCGTCGTAGGTCAGGTCCTTGCGCTTCTGAAAGCTCAGGTAAGTATCCGCGTCAAAGATGACCGACGGCATCCGCGAGACATCGACCGTATCCGCGCCATACCCCGAGATCTTCGTGGCTATATAGTGGTTTGCCCCGCTCACCAGCGTGATCACTGCAATCACCGACGCCACGCCGATCATGATGCCCAGCAGCGTCAGCGCCGTGCGCAGCTTGTTCGCCCAGAGCGACTGCAGCGCAATCTTGAGAGCTTCGGTCCAATGCATTGAGTAGCCTGTCTGAGGGTCTGCCCTGGCACGCGTGTTGTCGCGCATGCCCGAGGCAAGCTGAGTGTAGCTGAGTGTATCAGCGCGCCCGCGCTCGCCACCCTCTCCACTCTGTTACGGAGGAGTGTCGCCCGCAGTTCCCCTGACCTCCATCGGCGAGGCCGGCCCCGCATCCCCACCCTCGAGACACCGCGCGCCGGCCGCCCAGGCCTGTAGCGGGCAGCCTGTAAGCCGAATTCTGTACCGGAAGCCGAAAGCCTCCGGTGGCGACCATTCCTCTAGGCGACACATCGCTGTGCCGCTCCAGCAACCTACCCGGAGGTTTCCGCCGCATGCCCAAGGGCATCCGGAGTCCCGCGTTGGCGCACCGGGCCGGCACGCGCAGCGGCTGTTCGGGACCGAGCCGCTGCTTCCTCCCTATTTGGTCTTGCTCCGTGTGGGGTTTACCCTGCCTCCGGCGTTACCGTCGGAGCGGTGCGCTCTTACCGCACCTTTTCACCCTTACCGGCTCCGGGTTCCCCCGCAGCCGGCGGTATCTTCTCTGTGGCACTGGCCGTCCCCGGGCCTTGACGCCCGGGTCCCGGACGTTATCCGGCACACTGCCCTGTGGAGTTCGGACTTTCCTCCCCCGGTCTCCCGGCGGCGGCCGCCCGACTGCCCGCAGACTCCATCCTACCCCGGATCGCTCGCTGCCACCGTACCGTCCCGCAGCGCCTTCACCCGGTCATGGCTCCGCCTCACGTGCTCGGCCTGCTCGGCAATCAGCGCGCGCAGCGTGTCTGACACCCCAAGGTCGTCCAGCGCCTCCTGGTACGCCTTCTTGGCCACATCCTCACCCTGCTCCGCTGTCTCCAGCAGGCTGTGATCGCTCGCACCCAAATGCGCCTTGATGTCTCCCCACACCCGGTGCAGCGCGCCCGAGACCGTCCCTGTCTCGTGCAAATCGGCACGCGTCACCCAGTTCACCGTCTTCTCGATCTCCATCGCGTAGCTGCCCCGCGTTCGCGACTCCTCCAGGAAGAAGCGCTTGTACTCAGGATTCCTGATGTGCTCCCCCACATCGGCAAAGCCCTTCTCACTGTCGCGCAGCACCCTGATAAGGTTCCGGATCGCCTTGTCATCGTTGGCCATCATCCGCCCTCCCTCCCTCACAGATGGCACCGCTCCCAGCCGCGTTGTGCCCCTCGGCCAGCGCCCCGCAGAAGAGCCTTTCACCCCGCTCACCCGCCTGACTCGCAGCGGCGGCGCCGCAACCCCGTCAGGGACGCTTCCGGGTGCGCAAAGCCTTCCCCAGACGCAGAAAAGCGAGCCCCGGGGGGCTCGCTCTCCACTCCAACCTTTCACCGGGCCCGGATGCCTTCAGGCAGCCGCCAGCGCAGCCTTGGCCTGCACCACCAGCCCGGCAAACCCCTGCTCATCCCGCACCGCCAGGTCAGCCAGCATCTTCCGGTCCAGCTCCACCCCAGCCTTCTTCAGCCCGTTGATCAGCAGCGAGTAGCTGATCCCGTTCAGCTTGGCTGCCGCGTTGATGCGCACAATCCACAGCGAGCGATACTGCCGCTTCTTCTGCTTGCGCCCGCTGTAGGCAAACTTCAGCCCGCGCTCAACCGCCTCCTGCGCTGCCTGGTACAGCTTGCTCTTGGTGAGAAAATAGCCGCTCGCACGCTTCAGAATCTTCTTGCGGCGCTCATTGCGCTTGGTTCCACGTTTCACCCGTGGCATCGACCTGCTCCTTTTTGCGTCTTTCGTTGTGCGGCTGGAGGCAAAGGAGACCGCGGCGTTTCTCAACAGCCGCCAGTCTTTTGGAACCTCTTCACTCGCTTCGTACCTGCATCACGCGGCCCTCAAGAGGAGGCGCCGGGGGCCTGTCTGCGCAAACGCTTTGCGCGGCCCGCGTCCGTGCCGGCTCTGAGGCCGGGCACCGACGGATCAGGCGTAAGGAATCATGCGTGCCACCTTCTTGTAGTCGGCGTCCGAAACCAGCGCGCTGTGTGCCAGCTTGCGCTTGGTCTTGGTCTCCTTCGACGTCAGGATGTGACGCATCGTCGCCTGGCCCCGCACAATCTTGCCGGTTCCAGTCTTTCTGAAGCGCTTCGCAGCGCCCTTATGGGTCTTCAACTTTGGCATTGGGCTTCCTGCTCAGATCAACTGTGGTTACGACACAGTATACCTGACGTCCGGCCCGTGACTTGCCTTCAGCCAAATTCGTTCCGGGACCAGCCCATCCAGCCGGACGCGCCCGGCGCGACGCGAGCGCCGTCGCCCGCATCCGTAATGCCTGCAGCAGCCGCGCATACCCGGCATCCTCAAACAGGTTGACCCACTGCAACGCAGTCAGCCGTCGAGGGACCAAACACTCCTCCAGCGGCGCCGGGATCAAGAAAATCGCATCGTCCGGAATCTCAGCAGCCTTGTCCAGCACCAGCCTGATCGTCGGCAGTATAGAGCAACCCACTCCCGCCTTGAGAGAGCTGCGTCTGCTGGCCGGAAAGAGCCAGCTTCCATCCATCGACGAGGCCCCAGGCTGCAACGGGCAACGCGGCAGACTCTCAGTCTTCGCCTTTCCCGCGGATGGTACCCTTGCGCGGCATCGCTATCCTGCTGCACCGCGTCGCGAAGCACATCATCTATAACTCAGACGAGACACCAGCCCCCATGAACGAGCAGCCAACCGCACCACACCCCGTCCTCACACCCGCCCCGCCCTCCACCCTCCAGGAGCCCCTCGACGACCTTATCTATGCCCGGCTCCTCGACCAGATCGACTGGTACGACCGCAAGAGCCGCTCCGCCCAGCGCACCTTCAAGCGCATCAAGGTCACCGAGATCCTCGCCGCCGCCCTCATCCCCTTCCTTACCGGCGTCCACTTCCCCTACCAGGCCCTCCTCATCGGCGCCCTCGGCGTCCTCATCACCATCCTTGAAGGCATCCTCCACCTCAACCAGTACTCGCAGAACTGGTCCGCCTACCGCTCCACCTGCGAAACCCTCAAGCATGAGAAGTTCGTCTTCCTGGCTCGCGCCGGTCCCTACTCCGGCACCGCCGACCCCCGCGCCCAGCTCGCCGAACGCATCGAGTCGCTCGTCTCCCAGGAGCACGCCCAGTGGGTCTCGGTCCAGCAGCAGCAGGCCAAGGCAACCACCGGCTGCTGACTCACCCTCCCCCCGCACGCACAAACGCGAAGTGGTACGACTGGCTCTGCCCGCCCGGGAAACGGCTCTCCACCTCGACCGCCAGCCCCGCCCCACCACCCGTCGCCGTCACCGTCGCCGTCCGCGCCGCGTCCCCCGGCTCCTGGGCCGGCACCTCCCAGGTCGCACTCGCCGCCCGCCCCGTGTCCCGCGCCGTCCGCGTTCCCCAGTCGCAGTTCACCGGCCGGCAGTTGCCCCAGGCATGCATCACCACCTGCCCCGCGCCCGTCCCCTTCTCGATCTCGAGCTGCACCAGCCCGTTGCGCATCTTCGGCACCGGGTTCCTCCAGCTCCCCAGCAGCCCCTCCTCATGCGCGCCCCCATGCCCCCGCAGCAGCAGCGCCGCCACCACCAGCAGCACCGCGATCGCTCCCCCAACCACAGCGCCCCGCGGCAGCTTCGCGCCCGGCCCCGGCGACGCCATGGCGGACGCAGCATCCCCATTGGGCGCCGGCAACTGCACCGCCACCGTTGCATGCACCGGCTCGCTATCTGTCGCGCGGGTGGACTGCACATACTGCTTCAGCGCCGCGATCAGCAGCTGCACATCCGAGTTCCACCGCGCATGCGTCAGCTCCACACTGTTCCGGTACGCCAGCTCCTTCAGGTTCTCCGGCAGCTGGTCCGGATGCGGCATCTTCGCCTCGTGCACCAGCACCGGGATCACCGCGCTGTTCCGCTTCAGCGCCGAAGCAATCTCCAGCCGCACAAAGTCATCCGCATCCTCCAGCCGCGGCCTCCCGCTCGCTCCCGCGATCGTTGCCCACCGCGGCCCCAGCAGCGCCAGCAGCACCCCGCAGCTCGACACGTTCTTGTCAATGGCCGCGCGAAAATCCGCACCTGGGTCAATCCCCGCTACATCCATGAAGACCGAATCGTCCCCAAACACGCGCACCAGGTCGTCATACAGCCGCCCTGCCTCACCCTCCGAGTCGTCTCTCCGGTAGCTGATAAAGATTGCTCGAGCCATCATCCCCCCATCGGCTCGCGCGCACACCGCAGGAGCCTCCCGCCGGCACGCGTCGCTCCCCGCAATCCATCAGGGCGCCCCGGCGCCTGGGCACTAGCCAGCATAGGCACGGCCGCGCCACAGGACAACGCCTAAATGCGCCCCCGCCATACGCCACCCTACACCCAAAAGGAAAAAGGGGAGGGCGCCCCATACCTCGGGCACCCTACCCTCTCGTCACCCCTCTAAATCGCAGGCCTATGCCCCGCCGACCAGCCGCCCTACTGCGCCACCGGCGTCGAAGCCGCCTCTTCCACCGGCGCCTGCGCCTTGGGCGCCGCAGCCTTCTTGGCAATGTTCGCCGCCGCGTGCGCCGCTTCCTTCTCCGCCATCAGCTTCTTGCCCGGCGCGATGATCGCGTGCAGCGTCGTGCCTTCCATCCTCGGCATGAACTCCACCACCCCCGTCTCCCCGATGTCGAGGATCAGCCGGTTGATGATGTTGTACCCCAGGTCCCGGTGCGCCATCTGCCGCCCGCGAAAACGTAGCGACGCCTTCACCTTGTCGCCCTCGC
>DASWUY010000379.1:0-10447 GCA_036401435.1 Acidobacteriaceae bacterium
CCGCCAGATCCTAAGTCTGGTGCGTCTGCCAATTTCGCCACTCTCGCATGATGAGCCTGCCGCTAGACCTCGACGTAATAAGGCCATCCCGCTCCTCGTGATTGTAGCCCAGCGCTCCCTTTCACCCCGACAACTCCACCCGGCTGGTGGCATGATGGTAGGCTGTCTGGCGACGGTGAAGTGCCGAGGCTTGCATGCGCATCTGTCCCACCTGCCGTTTCGATTACAGCGACGAGGTCGAGTTCTGTCCACGAGACACGACTCCCTTGCCGTTTCCCGTCGCGGCCGCGCAGCCTGAGGCGACTGCAAGTGGCCTCTCGCAGCGCTACAGGATCGTGCGGAAGCTGGGTGAGGGTGGCATGGGCACCGTCTTCCTTGCCGAGCAGATCGCGCTCGGCAACCGGCCCGTAGCGCTCAAGGTGCTGCGGCGCGGGCTGCTCGCCGACCCCGACTTTCTCCAGCGCTTTCGCGAAGAAGCAGCTTCAACCGGCCGCATCCGCCACCAGAACGTCGTCACCGTCTACGAGTCCGGGCAGGCCGACGACGGCTCGCCCTACATTGCCATGGAGTACCTCGAGGGGCAGACGCTGGGCCAGACGCTCAAGCAGAGCGGGGCCCTGTCTCTCGCCGCCACGGCGGACGTGCTGCAGCAGGTAGCGCGCGGTTTGCATGCAGCGCACAAGCTGGGCATCATCCACAGGGATGTAAAGCCGGACAACATCTTTCTCACGCGAAATGACGAAGGCTCGCCCATGGTAAAGGTGGTGGACTTCGGCATTGCCAAAATGCGGGAGTCCTCGACCCACACCATGACCGGCCTCGCCATCGGCACACCCGCCTATATCTCGCCCGAGCAGGCGCAAGGCATGCGCAGCGAGGAGTTGGACGGCCGGTCAGACCTCTATTCACTCGGCATTGTGGCCTACGAGATGCTGAGCGGCCGGGTACCCTTTGAGGCCGAGACCCCGCTCGCTTACGTGCGCCAGCATCTGACCGACGCCCCGCCGCCGCTACAGACCATTCGCCCGGGCCTGCAGGTGCCGCCGGTGGTGGAGCAGGTGGTGCTCAAGGCGCTCGCCAAGGACCGCAGCCAGCGCTACCAGAGCACACTCGAGTTCGCGCACGACTTCTCCCGCGCCGTGGAGCCGCCGCAGCAGGTGGTTGTCGACACGGCACCTCTGCAGGTGCCGCGCCAGCCGGAGGCAGTCCCAGCTCCCGCCGTCCTACCCTCCCCGTTGCCTGCGCCGGGCAGGCGCTCCTCCGCCCGGCCGCTGCTGGTCGCGGCCCTCGTGATGCTGGTGGCTGCTGCGGCCGGCGCCTCCATGTGGTACATGCAGAGTCGCCCCACGGTGCGTGTAGGGGACTGGGCACTGCTGGCAAACGGGCAGCCGGCGCGGGATTACCACTACGTGGGCGCGTGCCCGGTGGACCTCGCGTTCCGCTGGGATGCGGTGGGAAGCCGGCCCACGGCCATGAGCTACTTTGTCACCCGCAGCGACGGCTTCCGCTCGCCTGCCTCGCGCATGGTGCAGCTGCAAGGCGGGAACGAGGTGGCCCCGGTGGTCGAGCACTGGCAACTGGGCGATGCTCCGGGCACCTACAGCGGCTGGATGCAGATGAACACCGAGACGCCCAACGTGGTCGCAAGCAAGATCCCCTTTTCCGTGCAATGCCAGGCTGCTGCCGCGGCCGTCGCGGTCAAGAAGCCGACGCCAGGCGCCGCGGCACCTGTGGCAGCCCTGCAGGCGCGCGTAACGCCGCCTGCACCGGTAAAGCAGCCCGGTGTCGAGTCGGCCAAGACGGCCATCGAACAGGGAGATCACGCCTACAGCGAGGGAGACTACGACCAGGCCATTGCCGAGTACAGGAAGGGGCTGGTCGCTGACCCTGGGAGCGCAGAGCTGCAGGCCAGACTCGCGTCAGCCCAGACAGCCAAAGGGGCCAAGGAACAGATCGGCATCGCCCCCGCTGCTCGCGGCAGGGCTGCGGAGTCGAGCCGCGCGAGCGTGGCAGTGAGCGGGACGACCTTCCTCGTCAATGGCCACCCACTGCCCTCTCACCTGTACGATGGACCGTGTCCCGTCGACCTGTCTTTCCAGTGGGAGGTGGTGGGCACCGAAGGCACGCAGGTGGTGTACTACACCAGCAGGAGCGATGGAGTGCGCTCTTCAACGACACAGACCATGAGCCTGCCCCACGCGAACCAGGCCGTACCGCTGGTGCAGCACTGGGTCTTCCTGTCCCGCGGACCTATTGGGAGCTACGGCGGCTGGGTGCAGCTGTTCCTCGAGTCGCCGACGCGGGCCTCGTCCAAGATTCCCTTCGCCATCCATTGCCGCTGACCTTGTGTTGATCGCGCGCTACTTCCAGTACAGCAGACTCGCTCCCGGCGGCAGCGAGATCTGGTCTTCGGCTGTAGGGGTCAGCGAGCCTAGGATCGCTGAGCCTAGGATCGCTTCGGCGGCCTTGCAGCCGGCCAGCGCCGTGTCGCCTGTTTTGAACGAGACCGTCCTGCTCTCCGCAGACTTGTTGATGGCGACAAGCATACGGCCCTGCCCCGGAGCGCAACCTGCACCCAGGTTGCTGCCCCGGGCGTAGAGCAGGGTGTCACGGTCCGCGTGCAGCACCTGCTCGTCTCCCTCCTGCAGCTCAGGGTACTGGCGACGCAGGGTAAGCAGGCGCTGCACCCAGCCATACATCTGCTGCTCCGCCGGGGTGCGCCCTGCAGGCGTGAATGCGTTGCCGGCGGCACCCCTGCTGCCGCCGAATCCGCCCGGGAAGTCATGCCGGTTCTCAGGATCGTCGCCGCCGCTCATGGCAATCTCGTCGCCGGAGTAGAGCTGGGGCATGCCGCGCATGGTAAGCAGCAGGGCAAAGGCCAGCTGAAGTTTATCCGGCGTCGCTCCTTCTTCCGATAGAAAGCGCTTCGTATCATGGTTGCCCAGGAACGGGACCAGCCGCTCAGGGTGCGGGTAGAGCGCATCCTGTTCAAGCACCTCCGCCAACAGCCTCATGGGCTTGTCATGCAGTAGCACATCCCGGATGGCAAAGTAGGTAGGGAAGTCAAAGGGCGTGGTCAGTCCAGTGTCCACGTCTCCATGCAGGTCATTGCGCAGCACGCCGCCGGCAAATGCGGAGGTGATCACGGGGTTGCGATTGAAGATCTCACCCACCGTCGTGATGCGCGGGTAGAGGGCACCCAGCTGCGCGTGGAAGCTGTGCCAGAAGGGCCTGCCCACGTAGGGAAACGTGTCGATCCGAAGCCCGTCTGCGCCCGTCTGCTCGATCCACCAGATAGCGTTTTGGGTGAGGTATTGGGCGACGTCCGGGTTCTCCTGGTTCATGTCCGGCAGCGTGTCGGCAAACCAGCCCTCGAGAATATCCTGCTGATCCCGCCATGGCTGGTGCGGGTTGACCAGCGGGGCAAACTCCCCCTGAGCGCGCCGGTGCTTGGCGCGCGTGCCATGAAACCAGTCCGGCTCCGGCTCATCGTCGACCCAGGGGTGGGCAGGCCCGATGTGGTTCGGCACGGTATCCAGAACCAGCTTCATGTGCCGCCGATGCAGCTCGGCAGCCAGTGCTTGCAGGTCTTCAAGCGCGCCGTAGTGAGGGTCCACGGCGTAGAGGTTGGTAGCGCCATAGCCGTGGTAGCTCTGTGCGCCCTTGTTTTCGTAGACCGGCGTGATCCAGACCGCCGTAACACCGAGCGCCTCAAGGTAGTCCAGGTGCTGCGAGATCCCGCGCAGGTCCCCTCCATGCCAGCCGCGCGGCAAGGCCAGCTGCGCCGTGTGCTCCGTTGGGTCCCCATCATTCGACAGATCGCCGTCGGCAAAGCGGTCGGTCATGATGAGGTAGAGCACATCCTGCGGGCCAAAGCCTGCCAAGCCGTCGGTGGCCTCCCGCCGTTTCTTGAACGTGAACTCTGCCGTGGCCGCGCCGTCCTGGTTCCGCGCCGAGACACGGATGGTCACCGCCCGGGCAGGTGAGGCGGCAAGCTGGAGCGTGGCCCAGTGTCCGTTCTCGGAGATATGAGCCGCACGGATGTGCAGTGAGGAGTCGCTCAGGCTGAAGCGGGAACCTTCGAGGTGCTGCCCATGAACCAGGAGCAGGGGCGCCGGCATCTCGGCCCACCAGCCTGGCGGGTCAATGGAGTCGATGGCGGGCGCGGGCGAAGCCGCACTGCCGTGCCCGGGCAGCAGGAAAACAGAGGCGAGCGCGCAGCACGCAAGGCGTCGGATACCGGTAGGCATACGGGCATGGTCCTCAGGTCGGCTTTCACAGGGGGGAGACCGGGCGCCGCAACGGGGGTCAGGCCGTGGCGGCGCCGGTTAGCGCTAGAAGGTGAAGCGGACAGCGAACTGCAGCTGCCGCTCCGATGCCTGCCGGGTTCCGGTGATCAGGCCGAAGTTGCCGTCGTAGAGGTTGCCGTCCGGGTTGGTGAACTGCGGTGTGTTAAGCGCGTTGAAAGCCTCCGCCCGCAACTCCGCCCCCACCCGCTCTGTCAAAGGCACGGTCTTGAAGAGGGAGACGTCCACTGTCTTGGTGCCGGGCCCATAGATCTGGTTGCGGCCGAAGGTTCCCGGGCGTGTCCAGACTGTCTGGTTGTTGGCATGGACCGACGGTGGATCGGCAAACGCCGTGGTAGTGAAGTAGGGGTGCACGATGCTGTGGCTGACGCTGAAGGAACCGATCCGGTCCGGCTGGTTGCTGGGGTTGCCGCCAACGTTCAGGTTGAAGGGGGTTCCCGTTCCAAGCTGTGCGATGGTGTTGAACTGCCATCCCCCTACCGCGTAGTCCAGCGCGCGATTCATGTCGTGGCCAAAGGTCCGCCCGCGGCCCACCGGCAGCTCGGCCAGGATGCTGGTCGAGAACACATGGCGCTGATCCTGGTCGGAGTTCCCATAGGAGAGCAGGTTGTTGTAGTAGAAGAGGTTGCCGCCCGCGTTGTCCAGCGCGCGCGAGTAGGTGTAGGCGGCCGTGACGGCGAGCCCCTGCTTCAGGTTCCGGCGCAGCTGCGCCTGCAGCGCGTCGTAGTGGGACGTGGCTCCGTTGACCTGCCAGGTCACGCTGCCCAGGTTCGAAAAGTTCTGCAGCCCGGTGCCGAACTGGTAAAAGTTGTAAGGATAGTAGGTGGTGATGTGCTCCGATTTGGTCCCGACATAGGCCAGGTCAAGCACCGTCGCTGTATCCAGCTGCTGCTCCACCTGCAGGTTCCACTGCTGGACGTCCGAGACCTGGTTGTTCTTGTTGACGGCAAGAATGTTGATGCCCTCCGGCGGACTGCTGGGGTTGAAGTTCGGGTATCCCGGCAGGGGCAGTGGGTTGGTCGCCTTGGTGTTGTCCAGGCTACCGGTATAGCCAGTCCCCATCGGCGCCTGTCCCGTAAAGGTGATGCGATAGCCGTTTTGCGACAGGTAAGAGACGCTGCCGCCAAACGGCGCCTGCTGACCCAGCTGGTTCCCAATGCCACCGCGCTCGAGGTAGTAGAAGATCCCAAAGCCGCCGCGCACCACCGTCTTCGCGTTGCCACGAAGGTCGTAGGCAAAGCCGACACGGGGCGCGAAGTTGTTGTAATCCGTGTTGATCAGGCTGCGGGAGTTCCCGTTCTGCCCGGCCAGCAGCACCGAGCCGGTGGCGATGTCGAGGGCCGCCTGGCGATTGTGCTCCTCGGTAGGGTTGGTGTAGATGTCGTAGCGTACGCCGAGGTTCAGGGTCAGCCGAGGACTGACTTTCCAGTCATCCTGGGCAAAGACGCCGTGCTCGTAGTTGCGCGTGCCAAAGAAGCCGTTCTGCGCGCCGATCTGGTAGGAGTCATCGAAGCCGGCCAGTAGCTCCGCCGGCTCGTAGCCGGTGTAGCGGCCGGTGCCATTCCCGATAAAGAAATACCCCTTGCCGGCGATGGGGCGGAAGAAGGCAACGTCCCTGCGGATGAACTGGCCCCCGAAGCGGAAGCTGTGCTGCCCGTGGTTCCAGGTGAGCGCTTCGACGATCTCGTAGGTATTCTCGGGCACGGCGTAGGTGCCGTAGTCTCCCGTGTACTCGATCTCGTTGCCGTAACCACCGATCAGGGCGCCGCCGCCAAGCTCAGGGTTGCGGTTCGCGTTTACGATGCCGAGGCTAGCTGAAACGGGCAGGCCGCTCAACACCGGAGCGTTGGTCAGGGTATAGCGGGTGTAGCCCGCGCGGGTCTCGTTCACTAGCGCGGGTGTGATGGTCCGCGTGTAGCCAAAGGCATAACCCCGGGCATGCACCGTGTTCGCGCCCGAGGCAAAGCCGGCAGGCAGGTTAGGGAACTCGGAGGTGCGGGTGAAGTTGCTGTTGTCGTAACTGAAGCGGGCAAAGAGCAGGTCCTTGGAATCAAGGTTGGCGTCCAGCCGGCTGTCAAAGCGATTGTAGGCGGTGACGTTCTGCCGGATCGTCTCGTAGTTCTGCAGGATCCCGTTCGCATTGCCGGGCACGTTGGGCAGAGGGTACGCCTGCAGGTACTTGAGCGCGGCGGGATTGGCGCGGTTGGGCAGGATGACGTTGCCGGAGAAGGGCATACCGGTCTCCGGGTCGTAGATCTCGCCGTTGGGCGAGCGGTTGCTGCAATCCGTGCTGTCGGTTCCCGGCAGCGAGGTGAGCGGAGCGAGCACGCCGTTGCAGTTCTGGCGGGCGGTGAGCAGTTCAGAGAAGTCGCCGGTCCTCATGCGTGCTGTAGGCACGGTGACAAATTGCGGATTGAGCGGCGAGTTCTCCCGCGTTCCCTCATAATCGCCAAAAAGGAAGAGCCGGTTCTTGACCAGCGGAAGACCTGCGGAGCCGCCGAACTGGTTGCGCCGGAAGGGCAGCGCCGGTGTATGAGCCGCGCCCAGGAACTGGTAGTTGGGGTTGGCGTCAAAGATCGCATTGCGCCCGAACTCGAATGCCGAGCCGTGGATCGCGTTGGTGCCTGACTTGATGGACGACTGCTCGATCGCGCCGCCGGCGTGGCCGAACTCAGCCGGAGCCACCGAGGTCGTCACCCTGAACTCCTGCGTCGCGTCCACAGGCGTAAAGAACTCGATTGTATTGACCAGGGACTCGTTGTTGTCCAGCCCGTCGAGGATGAAGTTGTTGGTCTGCGGGCGGAGGCCGTTCACCGAGAGCGAGGCGCCGCCGCTCGAAGAGTTCCGAAAGGTCTCTGCATCGCCGTTCACGCCGCTGGCACTGTTACCATAGCTGCCCGCGGTCACGCCCGGGGCCAGCCGCGCCAGGTTGATGAAGTTGCGCCCGTTCAGGGGCAGGTCCGTGGCCTGCCTGCTGTCGATGACGATCCCCGTGGAAGAGGTCGTGGTATCGACGACCGGTGCTGCGTCTGTCACCTCGATGACCGTGGTCGTGCCACCGGGGGCAAGGTGCAGATCAATGGCCTGGGTCTGCGAGACCTGCAGGGTGAAGTTCTGCGCGGTCGTCTGGAAGCCGGCGTGGCTGGCCTCGACCCGATAGTTGCCGCGGGGTATCGAGGAGAACGTGAAGTTGCCCGCATCCCCAGAGGTGGCAGTCTGCTGCGCGCCCGTCTCGACGTTGGTCAGGGTCACAGTGGTACCGGGGATGACGGCGCCCGTTGGATCGGCAACCGTGCCAGCGATGTTGCCCGTATCGGTCTGTGCAGGAGCCTGGTGCGCGCTTATGGCCAGTGCCATCAGCAGAGCACAGGTGGCCCAACGCTTTCTCTCAGCTTGCCTCTTCATATCATTCTCCTCAAAAAGATGGGTGCGGCGCGCCGCTAAGCGTCTGCGGCGACCCTTATGGCGTTACAAGACCAAGAATGTGGAAGCCTCTTCCACTACTTGGGTGTCAAATGAACATCAATTCCGCGTCAACTGCCAAGCTGTTGACATGGCACACGTTATCGAATGGCTTCTCCTGCCCTGCTGGCGTCTGGCCGCGCGATAGAGAAGAATGGTTTCCAACATGGCAACGAGCCCACTCGCGCACGCGGCAAGAGTCGCCTTCGGCGATTTCGAACTTGACCTGAGATCAGAGGAGCTATGGCGCGGCAGCCGCAGAGTACGGTGCCAGCGCCAGCCCTTCCGGGTTCTGTGCGCGCTCATCGAACGTCCCGGCGAACTCGTCAGCCGGGACGAGCTGCAGTCATCTATCTGGGGCGGGAACAGTCCGGCGGACGCCGATCACTCGCTCGGCATCGCGATCAACAAGCTGCGTGAGGCTCTGGGCGACTCGGCCGAATCGCCCCGCTTCATTGAGACGCTCTCGCGCCGCGGGTACCGCTTTGTGGCGGCGATCACGGTGGTCTCCGAGAGCGAAGCAAGCCTCGAGCGGCAAGTCCCAGCGGCGTCAGACGACCGCATGGACCTGGCAGCGAGTGTCACGGCCCCTCGTCAAGTTGACCTGCAAGCCGCTGCCGTCGGGCCTGCCGACAACGAAGAAGCGCGCCCGCCTCACGAGCGCCATCGCGGGCTCCCAGTGGCCGCAGCTATCGCCGTGGCCCTGGGCATCGCTCTCGGAGGGCTGGGCGGGTTCCTGTTAGCCCGCACTGGGGGTTCTGGCAGCGCCACCCCGCGCCGCATCGACCAGGTAAGCCATAACGACAGCATCTTTCCCGGGGTTCCGGCCATGGAGAGCTTCCCGGTGGTTGCCTCCGATGGAACCCGGCTCTACTCGTCGACACTTGAAAACGGCGAAACCCAAATCGCCTCCGTTGACCCGGGAACGGGCGAGATGCAGCCCTTGCGACTCCCCGCCGAGATCGTGAACCCGACGCTCAGCGACATATCGCCCGACGGCAGCCGCCTCCTGGTACGCAGCCATCCCTCCTCCGGCTCGGAGCAGCCCATCTGGGTCGTTCCCCGGAACGGCGGAAGCGCCCTACGGCTGGGCAACGTGGAGGCGCACGACGCTGTCTGGATGCCTGATGGGAAGAGCATCCTCTATGCGCGCGGCAACGATCTGGAGCTGGTGCGGCTGGACAATGAGAGTACCAGCCACTTCGCCAGCCTGCCCGGCCGGCCATTCTGGATGCGCTGGTCGCCCGATGGCAAGCTGCTGCGGCTGACCGTGCTCGATGCCCTGTCGCATACCTCTTCGCTGTGGGAGGTCCGTGCCGGATCGAGGCCACGCTCGCTGCTCGATGGCTGGACCAGGCCTGCCTCTGAGTGTTGCGGCGTCTGGACAGGGGACGGCGAGTCCTACGTCTTCCAGAGCTCGCACGACCAGGGCAGCGACCTTTGGAGGCTTGGCGGCACCTCTACCCGCGAGCCGGAGAAGCTGACCAATGGACCCCTGAGCTTTGCCGCGCCGGTTGTGGAGCGCGGAAGCCGCAAAATCTACTTTGTGGGCCTGGACGCGCGCTCGGAATTGGAGCGCTTCGACAAGGCATCGAAGAAGCTTGTCAGCGAACGTGGGTATCTGTCAGATGCAACCCGCATCTGCTACTCGCGCGACCGGCAGTGGGTAGCCTGGACCGATGTCGCCGGGCGGCTGTGGCGATCGCGCGCCGAAGACGGATCCGCCAAGGTACAGCTCACGCCAGACCTGCTTCAAACCTTTCTGGCCCAATGGTCCCCGGACGGTCACCATCTGCTCGCCATGGCGCGGGAACCCGGTCGCGCCTGGCAGCTGTATTTAGTCAACGCCGATGGCGGGGTGCCCGTTCCTCTGCTGAAGGAAAATCGAAACCAGGGCGATCCCACCTGGTCAGCAGATGGTAGCCAGGTGGCCTTTGGCAGGACGCCAGACCTGATGGGGCAGGAGAACGGCAGCAAGCAGATACAAGTCCTCGACCTGCGTACGCATGCCTTTGCAGCGCTGCCGGGCTCGGAGGGATTCTTTAGTCCACGCTGGTCACCCAACGGCCGCTGGATCGCCGCTCTCAGCCTCGGCGAGCAGCGAGTCATGCTCTACGACACCGCAAACAGAACCTGGACCAGGCTGGGTGATCTGCGCGGGGCCGATCCGGTGTGGAGCAGCGACAGCTCTGCTCTGTACGTGCACAGCGCCTTTGTGAATCCCCAGAGTATCGAGCGGGTCTCCATCCCGAGTGGCCGGGCGGTCCCGGTAGCCGAGCTGGCCCGCTCGCCCGTGACCAATCGCGCTGACTATGTCTTTGTCGGCATCACCGCGCAGGAGGAGCCAATGCTCCGGGTGCGCACTACCACCGGCAACCTCTACCGCCTGGACCTCCAGCGGTAGGATCGCCTGTCAACTATCGCGGCGATAGAGCAGGTCGCGCATGGCGTTCCTGCGCGCTTCGTTGGCTTCCACCTGCGCCTTGCGCTCGATGGCGTCCATACGGTCCACCGCCCCGCCTTCCACAGCTTCAGGCGCGCTGCAGTCCGGGCATCGATTGGCGAAGCCAGGCTTATCGGGTTTGAGCTCAAATTCTTCTGAGCAGACAGCGCAAATCTTGATGGGAAAGCTCATGACGGTGCCACCGGACCGGCCGGCAACCAATAGGATGCCTTTC
>DASWUY010000380.1:0-6558 GCA_036401435.1 Acidobacteriaceae bacterium
CGCCGACACCCCAGCAAACGCAATGGAGCTACGATGAGCAGCAAGCCCGGCGACAAGCCTCGCATCGCCATCCCCCTGCCCACCTCCACAGACCCGGAGTACAACCAGCGCTCCTGGCCCCAGTACGCCCGCGCCGTCGAGCAGAGCGGAGGCACCCCGGTCGAAGTCCCCCTCCACCAGGATCCCTCCGCCATCGCCCGACAGGTCGCCTCCTGCGCCGGCGTCCTCCTCCCCGGCAGCCCCGCCGACATCTTCCCCCAGCGCTACGGCCAGCAACCCCACCCGCGCACGTCTGCCCGCGACCCCCTGCGCGAGGCCGCCGACGAGCTCCTCCTCCAGGACGCCTTCAACCTCCACAAGCCGCTGCTCTGCATCTGCTACGGCCACCAGTCCATGAATGTCTGGAAGGGTGGAACCCTGGTGCAGCACCTCGAGACGCCGGTCAACCACACCCCCGGCCGCACCGTCGCAGAGGCTCACCCGGTCACCCTCACGCCCCACGCCCGGCACCTTCAGGCAGCCTTCGCCGGCCAGTCCCCCCAGGTCAACAGCAGCCACCACCAGGCCGTCGCCACGCCCGGCGACGGCCTCTTCCCGGCCGCCTACGTTGCCCAGGACAACGTCGTCGAAGCCGTCGAGGCGGAAGAAGGCTTCGTCGTCGGACTGCAGTGGCACCCCGAGCGGACCTTTGACACCCAGCCCGCCTCCCGCCGCATCTTTGCCGACTTCATCGACGCCGCCCGCGCCTGGAGCGTGCCCGCCATCGACACCGAGCCGGCCACGCCCCCCGGGAGCCACGTCGAGCAACCGTGACCGCAGCGGCCCGCCTTCAAGCCATCCTCGCCAGCCTCGGCCAGCCGCCGCTTCCAGGCGCCCAGGCCCTTGCCTTCGAAACCTACCTCGAGCTGCTCCTGCGCTGGAACGCCCGCGTCAACCTGTCTGCCATCCACGACCAGGAAGGTATCCTCCGCCGGCACTTTGTCGAGTCCATCTGCTGCGCGCGCCTGCTGCCCGCAGGCCTCACCACCCTGCTCGATTACGGCTCGGGCGCAGGCTTCCCCGGCATCCCCTGCGCCATCTGCCGGCCGGAGCTCGCCGTCACCCTCGCAGAGTCGCAGTCCAGAAAGGCTGCCTTCCTCCAGGAAGCCGCGCGCACCCTCCCACTCCAGTGCACCGTCTATCCCGGCCGCGTGCAGGCCATGGAGCCTTCCCTGCTCTTCGACGTAGTCACCCTCCGCGCTGTCGACAGGATGCAGGAGGCCTGCGCCTCGGCCCTCACCCGAGTCAAGCCCAGCGGCTGGCTAGCAATCATGGCCACCCAGCAAAGCCTTGCCGGCCTGGTAGAGGGCCTGCAACCCGTAGCGTGGCGAAGCCCAACGCCCCTCCCGGGCACCGAACAGCAAGTGCTTCTCCTCGGACGAAAGCTGCAGTAGAGTCTTCGAACACTTCCGCCTGTGGAATCGTAGGCCAGGCGCGGCGGGCTGCCGAACACTTCAAGTAAATGGAGCGGAACATCCGCAGCTATCCCTACAAAGAACGGAATACCTCTGCCAATCAGAACGGGCAGCATGGAATAGCGAACTTCGTCGACGAGGTCTGCCCGCAAGCATGCTCCGGCGAGTCTCCCTCCACCAACGACCCAAATGTTTCTATAAGTGGACTTGAGCCGCGCCTCGAAACACTCCTGAGATCCCCTACCCAATACGTACGATCGGAACCCAAGCGGTTGGGTTAGGAGTACATTGAGAGGGTGTCTACAACTGCAAGAGCGAACAAGAGGACAAAGGGTCCGGCGTCCAAAGTTCCGCAAGCCGTGTACGCTCGATTCGACCGCCGCCTCCGACGCGTTATGGTCCAGCTCGACGCGAATGTGGGCATCTTCTTCTCTCCCAAAGAGGTAGAGGAGTTGGCGCACGGGACCCCGGATCAGTTCGCCCCCATCGAGATCTCTCCCTCAGGCCTCGGTCTGCACTTCCCAAAGCTGAACGCCCACCTCTCTCTACCAGCATTGCTCGAAGGCGTTTCCGGTTCCGAGCGATGGGTAGCAAGCCAGATGGGCAGCCGAGGCGGCAAGTCGAGGAGCGCAGCGAAGACGTCCGCTGCCCGTGAGAACGGAAAGAAGGGCGGTCGCCCAGGACAGAAAGACGCAGCCGCAGCAGTGAAGCAGCGCATGGCACCGGCAAAGCATACCGAACCTGCAGGCAGCACCAGGTAGCCTCGGCTCCTATGCCTCACTTGGAAATGTCGCCTTAGTTGCGACGCGCAAATGTTCCACGTGGAACATTAGATGCCCACACAGCCGAGCGCTACGCCAAAGTGTTCCACGTGGAACATCCACACCCTCCCGGGCTGCCCCCAAGAAGCGGGACTGATGTTCCACGTGGAACATCGAGCCACGGTAAATCGAGTGTTCCACGTGGAACATCTTGCGCCCTCCTCCGCGTTTCACCGACGTATTGAAGGCACGAATCGCAGAGTGTTCCACGTGGAACACTCTGCGAGTTGAGGGGCTAAGCGACGGATGTTCCACGTGGAACGCTGCTGCACCCAAGGCAATAAGCGGGCATTGTTCCACGTGGAACATCTCGCCCTGCCAGCCATTCCGTCCACCGTCTTCCGCCATGACGCTAAGGGCACCGGTCCGTACTGCGGGCCTTCACGGCAATGTTCCACGTGGAACATTCTGCCCTCCTTGCCAACTTTCCGGAGAACTCCTATGCTCCTGATTGATGAGCAGGGTCCTCGCGGTGGTGAATCAGAAGGGTGGCGTGGGCAAAACCACTACTGCCATCAACCTCTCTGCAGCCCTGGCCCTCGAAGGCATGTCCTGCCTCCTCATCGATACCGACCCGCAATCGAACAGCACTGCCGGCCTGGGGTTCAAGAAGGACGAAGAGCGCCTCTCCACCTACGACGTGCTGGTCGGCGAAGCCACGGTCGCCGAAGCGTCCCTTCCTACTTCTATCGATTTGCTCAAACTGCTGCCCTCCAGCAAAGACCTGATTGGCGCAACCGTCGAGCTGATTCACCACGACGAGCGCGCGCTCAAACTGCGCAAGGCGCTCGAACCCGTCCGCGCCAGCTACGACTTCATCCTGCTGGACTGCCCGCCGGCGCTCGACCTGCTGACCCTCAACGCACTCGTGGCTGCGGACGCGCTCGTCGTCCCCATGCAGGCGGAGTACTTTGCGCTCGAAGGCATCAGCGAGTTGATGTACACGCTGGAGCGGGTACAGCAGAGCTTCAACCCTGGCCTCACCGTCGAAGGCATTCTGCTGACCATGTATGACGACCGCACCAACCTGACGCAGCAGGTGACAGCGAACCTCCGCGAGCACTTTGGAGAGAAGGTTTTCTCGACCACCATTCCCAGGAATATTCGCTTGGCTGAGGCCCCGAGCTACGGGCAGCCAGTTGCCCGGTACGATCCTCGTTCGCGCGGCGCAGAGAGCTACCGGGAGCTGGCGCTCGAAGTCCTGCGGCGCAACCAGATGGACAGCCGGAGAACAGCGGAGCCGGCGGCAGCAAGCGCCCCAGTTCGATTCTGGCCCTACTCCTGAGGCCACACCACGTGAGGAGGATACGACGATGAGCCAACAGGAATCAGGCAGGCGCCGCGCCCTGGGCAAGGGACTCGAGTCGCTGCTGCCGCGAATCACTGAGGTGACCCCGGCACCCGCTGTGGCCGCGCCAACCAGCTCGGTGCTCGACCTGCGGCTGGACCAGATCGACAGGAGCCCTTTCCAGACCCGCACGCGTTTTGACGACCGTCTGCTGGTGGAGCTGGGCGCGTCGATTGCGGCTACAGGCGTGGTGCAGCCGATCCTGGTGCGGCCGGTGGCGGACGGGCGCTACCAGTTGATCGCCGGTGAGCGGCGATGGCTGGCCTCGAAGCTGGTCGGTAAGGTAACGATCCCAGCTGTAGTACGGCAGGCTTCGGATGGGCAGGCAATGGAGATGACCATTGTCGAGAACCTGCAGCGTGCCGATCTCAACCCTATGGAGCAGGCGCGCGCGTACGATCGGCTGGGCCGCGAGTTCCTGCATTCGCAGGAAGAGATGGCGCAGCGAACGGGCAAGGACCGTGCGACGGTCGCGAACTTCCTGAGGTTGCTGCGGCTACCCGAAGCGATCCAGGAGCGGGTAGAGGCGGGCGATCTTAGCTTCGGGCATGCCCGCGCCTTGCTGGCCCTAGAGGACCCGGCGCTCACCATGCGGGCGGCGCAGAAGGTGCTGGCGCTCTCGATGTCTGTGCGGCAGACAGAGAGCTATGTCAAGGGGCTGCTGGATCCTAGAAATGGTGCCGCTGCTGGCGAAGAAAAGGCGAAAACAATTGATCCAAACGTCCGGCATGCGCAGGAGGAGCTGCAGCGGGCGCTTGGCATGCGGGTGACGATCGAAGACCACCACGGCAGAGGGCGCGTGATTATCGAGTACGCGCGGCTGGAAGAGTTTGACGGGCTGATGGAGATGCTGGCGCGGCCCTGACGGGGAGGATGTGAGGTTTGGAGAAGGCTTCAGGTACGGAAGCAGACAACCCTCAAACGCTGGATCTGGACTGCATGTCGGCCGGGGCGCTGGTCAGCGCCATGCACGCGGCGGACGCAGAAGCTGTGGCGGCGGTCGAGGCGCAGCTCGGGGCGATTGCGATCGCGGTCGAGCGAATTGCGGAGCGGCTGCGGGCGGGTGGGCGGCTCCTCTACCAGGGCGCGGGGACTTCGGGGCGGCTGGGGGTACTGGACGCGTCCGAGTGTCCGCCCACCTTTGACTGCCCGCCGGAGCTGGTGCAGGGGCTAATTGCGGGAGGGGACCGGGCGCTGCGCTTCGCAGTGGAAGGCGCGGAGGATGATGCGGCACAGGGCAGGCGCGACCTGGCGGAGCGGGGCTTTGGCAGGGGGGACACGCTGGTGGGCATTGCCGCAAGCGGGCGGACGCCGTACGTGCTGGGAGGACTGGGGTACGCGCGGGAGCAGGGGGCGTGGACGGTGGGGCTGAGCTGTGTGCCGGGCTCGGCGGTGGAGCGAGCGGCAGACCAGGCGATTACGCCGGAGACGGGCGCGGAGGTGCTGGTGGGCTCGACGCGGTTGAAGGCGGGGACAGCGACCAAGCTGGTGCTGAACATGCTGTCGACTGGCGCGATGGTGCGGATGGGGTACGTGTACGGCAACTTGATGGTGCAGGTGCAGCCAACCAACAGCAAGCTGAGGGACCGGGCGGAGCGGCTGGTGGCGAGACTGGCGGGGGTGAGCGGGGAGGAGTCGGCGCGGCTGTTGGAGGAGGCGGGGTCTGTGCGGGTGGCGGTTGTGATGCATCGGCTGGGCGTGGAGAAGCGAGCGGCGGAGGAGCGGCTGCGGCTGGCAGGCGGACGGCTGCGGGAGGTGGTGGGCTAGTGCTGGGTCGGCCGCAGATGGCGGTGCCCGTGCTGGTTGGGTGCTGGGTGCTGCTCTACGTGGTGCCGGGAGTGGTGTCGGCCACGGTGCCGAGGACGGCGTGGGTTTGGCTGATGATGGAGGGGGCGGCGCATGGACTGGGAAACCTGGAGGCCAGCGCACGGATCGTAACCGTGCTTGTTACGTGTATCGCGGTAGCGGGTGCGGGGCTGCGGCTGTGGGGCCGGGCGGGATGGCAGCAGGCAGGGCTGGTGGCGGTTTGCGTGCCGCTCTCGATCGTGCTGCCGGCGGTGGGCGCGGTGTGTTTTGTGGCTGCTGCGGTGCTGGTGGCAGGACTGTGCCGGGTGCGAGGCAGCGGGGGAGTGGCGGAGCGGTTGTGGCGGCGGTTGGTGAGGGAGAGCTTCCCGGTGTTGTCGGCGGGCTGTTTCGTCTTCCTGAGCTGGCAGTACAACGCGCAGTGGCTGACGCGAGGGCTGCTGGTGGCGGGAGGGCTGGCGCTGGTTGCGCGCGCGACGCTGCCGCAGGTAAGAGCGGGGGCATAGATTTTGGCGGCCTCGCCGACTTGTCGTTACTCAAACCGCTTTTTGACGAACCGCAGACCTGTCCAGTCGGACGAGACGGAGGCGACCTTGCTGTCGCGCCAGCCGAGTTGTCTTGCTGTGTCTCGAATGAGAGTTTCGCTGACAGCGTGTCCTCGGCCCTTTCGAAAGACCGTCCATAGAGATACGCCGTCTCGAAGTGCGGTCGCACTCCGTAACACTTCATCGAGCTGCTCGGTCGTATGGATCTCCGCAACTGCAACCTCGCAATTGCTCCACGAGGCTGCATTGCCGATCCCGAGTGCAGCCTGCAGCTCCTCACTCGAAGGCGCTCCTTGGAACAGAACCGCCGTGCCCTCGGAAATGCCCAGTTTCTTTGCGAGCGCAGGAGGCGGTGAAGAAATACGCTTGGCCCAAGAGACCGCGATGGGCCAGGGAAAGCGCAGCGTAACGGATGCACCGTCAAAGCGGAATGAGAGGTCGGACTGCAAGCCATGGACGTTCCGCATAGCGGCGAACGGAATACGTTTAGAAATGCCGCCACGAAGAATCAGTTCTGAGGATTCGAGCAAAGCCCTGGACTTCGCGGAAATCCCGTCCCAGTTGCAGTCGCATCGTGATTCTCGTCC
>DASWUY010000381.1:0-6355 GCA_036401435.1 Acidobacteriaceae bacterium
CCCGCATACTTTGACGCGTGCAGGCGGATGGCGGTGCGGCGGGAGCCGCTCGCGATGCCGTGGGAGCGCGGACCGATCTATCTATGCCGCGGGCTCAGAATCTCCTATGCGGAGCACTGGGGCCGCCGGCGGCAGTATCGCTGATCTCTGCCGACCACGAAGCCGACCACCTGAGACTACGCCTCTCGAAACAGGAGCCTCCGCTGCCTACCTCGCCCACCGAAGCTGTGACGACGCAAACGCTGCCGCGAGTGCTCGGGGTCTCGCAGGCGACGGCCATCGTCGTGGGCACGATCATCGGCAGCGGCATCTTCCTGGTGCCGCAGGAGATGATCCGGGCCACCGGCTCTTCGTCGCTGCTGTACCTGGCGTGGGCGGTCGGCGGCCTGCTCTCGCTCTTTGGCGCCATGACCTACGCGGAGCTTGGCGCCATGCTGCCCTATGCGGGCGGAGAGTACGTGTACCTGCGCGGCGCCTACGGGGACTTCTCTGCCTTCCTGTACATGTGGACGTGGTTCGCGGTCGCAAAGCCCGCTTCCATCGCCAGCGTGACGACCGGGCTGGCGCGCACGCTGACCATCTTCCCTTCGCTGCACTGGCTGGGCGGCGTCGCAGTGGGCGGGCCGCTGATGATCCGGTGGTCGCAGCTTTTCGCCATCGTGGTGACCTGGCTGATGACCGGGCTGAACTACCTGGGGATGAAGAAGGCCGGAGACTTCCAGCTGTTCTTCACCTGGCTGAAGGGCGCGCTGATCGTAATCATCGGCGGAGTGTGCCTGATGGCGCCGAGCGGCTCCTGGCAGCACCTCACGTCTCGATACGCGCGGGGCACCGGCGGCTTTGGCGGCTTCATGATCGCGTTGATCGCCGCGCTGTGGGCCTACGACGGCTGGAACGATCTGACCATGGTGGCGGGCGAGGTGAAGCGGCCCGAACGCAACCTGCCCATTGCGCTGATCGCGGGACTCATGATCGTGGGGGCGCTGTACACGGTCACCAACGTGGCGATTGAGTATGTGCTGCCGGCCGCACAGATGGCCGCGTCGCCGCGGCCCGCGGTCGCTGCGCTGGGGGTAGTGGCGGGTGCACGCGGAGCGGCGATCGTCTCGGCGGCCATGGCCTTCAGCATATTCGTAACCTTGAACGGCACAATCATGTCCGGGGCGCGGGTGCCCTATGCGGCGGCGCGGGACCGGCTCTTCTTCCGCAGCATGGCCGATGTGCATCCTCGTTTTCAGAGCCCCTCCACCTCGCTGCTGGTGCAGGGGCTTCTGGCCACCGGGCTGCTGCTGGCGGTGGGGCGATTCCAGCAGTTGTTTGAGCTGGCCATCTTTGCGGAGTGGCTGTTCTACATGCTGACCGCGACCACGGTCTTCGTCTATCGCAGGCGTCAGCCCGGGCTGGCGCGGCCATATCGCGTGTGGGGCTACCCGGTGCTGCCGGCGCTGTTCATCGCTGCCTCCGCAGTGCTGCTGGTGTACTCGTACAAGGAGAACCTGCGCAGCTCAATGATCGGGACTGCGGTGATCCTGCTGGGGTGGCCCTTGTACGTCTGGATTCGCGGGCGTCAGGCGGCCGGGGTTTGAAGGCCGGCTTCAGGAGCGCCGCCGCACGACCTCTTCATACAGCGCGATGTACTGCGACGCAGGTTGCTGCCAGCTGTACTCCTTCTGCATGCCGTTGCGCATGAGGGTGAGCCAGCGCTGCCGGTCGGCGAAGAGGGTGAGCGCGCGATCGATGGCGGCGAGGAAGTCGCTGGCCGCATAGCCGGAGAACTTGAAGCCGGTGCCGGTCTGCTGCTCGCCGTTCCACTCCTCCACCGTGTCGTTGAGCCCGCCGGTAGCGCGCACAACGGGCACGGTGCCGTAGCGCAGGCTGTAGATCTGGTTGAGGCCGCAGGGCTCATACCGCGAGGGCATGAGAAAGATGTCAGCGCCTGCCTCGATCTTGTGGGCCAGCGTGTTGTCGTAGGTCACGCGCACGCCGAACCGGCCAGGGTAGCGCTCCTCGAGCGAACGAAACAGGTTCTCATAGTAGGGTTCGCCGGTGCCGAGGGCCAGGAGACGGAGGTCGCGCTCGGCCAGTTGCGGCGCGATCTCCGCGATGAGGTCGAAGCCCTTGCGGGTGGCGAAGTGCGAGACGATGCCCAGCACAGGCGTGGCGTCCGGCGTGGGCAAGGAGCCGAAGGCGTGCAGCAGGTCGCGGCGGCAGAGGGCCTTGCCTTCCAGGTGATCGCGGGTGTAGTGGGCAGCGATGCACCCGTCGTGCTCGGGATCCCAGCGCTGGTAGTCCACACCATTGAGGATGCCGTGCAAGTCGCCGCTGCGCTCCTGGAGGACGCCTTCGAGCGAGTTGCCGAACTCCGGCGTCTGGATCTCTGCCGCATAGCTGCGGCTGACCGTGGTGAGCACGTCGGCATAGACCAGGCCGCCCTTGAGGAAGTTGAAGGTGCCGTAGTGTTCGAGCCGATTCCAGGCAAAGAGCTCCCAGGGCAGCAGCAGGCGCTCGGTGGTCTGGGGCGGGAAGAAGCCCTGGAAGCCGGCGTTGTGGATGGTAAGCATGGTGGCGGCGCGCTCAAGCACAGGGTCGCGCGCGTAGGTAGTGCGCAGGTAGACGGCAGCCAACGCTGCCTGCCAGTCGTGCAGGTGGAAGACGTCCGGCACGCCAAGCTGCTTGGAGGCCTCGAGCACAGCGCGCGCGAAGAGGCCGAAGCGCTCCCAGTTGTCGGCGTAGTCGGCGCCGGGTGGACCGTAGGGTGACTCGCGGTCAAAGAGTTCAGGGCAGTCGACGAAGTAGAACTGCACGCCCTCGCGCTGGCCCCCATCGAGGATGGAGACGAAGCGGTTGTAGGACGGGAAGGGCAGGGTGAGGCTGCGGATGGCGATCTTGCTGCCGCGGAGCTGCTGCTCCAGCGACTGGTGCGCGTCGAGATAGGCCTGCACCTGGCGAAAGAGGGGGAGGTAGACGGTGACCTGCTGACCCTGCCGGACAAGCTCGGCGGGCAGCGCGCCAATGACGTCGGCGAGGCCACCGGTCTTGATGAAGGGGACGCACTCCGAGGCGGCGAAGACGATGTGCATGGGCGGGTGGAGCTCCTGTGGTCTTGCGGCAAGGGGCGGCGGCCTGGTGCGCCGCGACGCGTATGGCCCGGGCGTAGTCTGAGACTGCGAGCCGCCGGGCGGCCCGGAGAGACATAGACGAGAGATGCAAAAGAAGGCCAGGCTGGGGCAGAATTTTCTGGTAGATGCAGAGGCGCAGCGCGCGATTGTGGAGGCGCTGGGGGACGTCCGCCAGGCAACGGTAGCGGAGATCGGGCCGGGAGCGGCGGCGATCACCGATCTGCTGGCGGGCCGCGCGCGCCGGGTGATTGCGATTGAACTCGACCGCGCGCTCGCTGCGGCGCTGCGCACGCGCTTTCTGCTGAGCAATGCGGAAGCCGGTTATGAGCGGGTGCAGGTGCTGGAGCAGGATGTGCTCGCGGTGGACCTGACGGCCCTGGCTGCTTCTCTTCCCGTGTCCGATGAAGGTCCCGGCGCCGGGCTGGCGGTGGTGGGCAACCTGCCGTACTACATCACCTCTGACATCCTGCTGCACCTTTTCAGGCACCAGGCGGTGCTGGGCCGCACGGTCTTGATGGTGCAGCGCGAGGTGGCAGACAGGATGGTGGCGGAGCCCGGCGGCCGCGAGTACGGGATGTTGTCGGCCAGCTGCCAGCTGTATGCGCGGGTGGAGCGATTATTCACCCTGCCGCCGCGGGCGTTTTCGCCGCCGCCGCAGGTCCATTCGAGCGTGGTGCGGCTTACCTTTGCTCCGCGGTTCGCTGAGCTGGGGGTAGAGCCGGCGGCGTTCCTGGCGCATCTGCGCGTGTGTTTTGCGCAGAAGCGGAAGACGCTGGCGAACAACCTGCGAGCCGCGGGCGTCGCTGGTGCGGTAGTGGCCGAGGCGCTGGCGGAGGCAGGGATCGAGGCGCAGGCGCGCGCAGAGACCCTGACGCTGGAAGAGCAGGCCCGGTTGTTTCGGGCGCTGCGGCTGGTGCCTTCACGGGCGCAGTGACGCTTTCGCCGCTGGCTCAGCGTTGTACAGGGCTACACATTGAACTTGAAGAAGAGGATGTCCCCGTCCTTCACGACGTACTCCTTGCCTTCAGAGCGGAGGAGGCCTTTTTCCTTGACCGCCTGTTCGGTGCCCAGGGCAAAGAGGTCGTCGGAGGCGTAGCAGTCGGCCTTGATAAAGCCTTTTTCGAAGTCCGAGTGGATCACGCCCGCGGCGCCCGGAGCCTTGGTGCCGCGGCGAATGGTCCAGGCGCGCACCTCCTGCACGCCAGCGGTGAAGTAGGTGATGAGGTCCAGCAGACGGTAGGCGGAGTGGATGAGACGGTCGAGTCCGGGCTCGGTAAGGCCGAGGTCGGCCAGAAACTCGTTGCGCTCCTCCGGCTCAAGCTGCGCAATCTCACTCTCCAGCGCGCCGCAGATGCGGACCACCTGCGAGCCCTCTTCGCGAGCCCGCTGCTCGACCGCGGCAGTGTAGGCGTTGCCGGTGGTCAGGCCTGCTTCATCCACGTTGGCCACGTAGAGCTGCGGCTTCGCGGTGATGAGGAAGAGCTCGCGGGCGAGGAGTTTTTCTTCGTCGGTCAGGTCGGCAGACCGGGCCGGGCGACCGGCGTTGAGCACCGCGAGCAGCTTCTGCAGCATGGCGTGCTCGGCGCGAGCTTTCGCGTCGGCAGAGCCCTTGGCGGCGCGCTCGGCCTTCGTATTACGCTTCTCAACCGTGTCAAGGTCGGCGAGCAGCAGCTCGGTGTGGATGATGTCGATGTCATGCAACGGGTTGACGGTGCCGGCCACGTGTACCACCTCCGGGTCATCGAAGCAGCGAACGACGTGCGCGATGGCATCGGTAGCGCGAATGTGGCCGAGAAATTGATTGCCCAGGCCCTCGCCCTTGGAGGCACCCTCCACCAGGCCGGCAATGTCGATGAACTCCATCGTGGTGGGGACAAGACTCTTAGGCTTAATGAGCGCGGCAATCTTCTGGAGACGTGCGTCGGGCACGGTGACGACACCGGTATTGGGATCGATGGTGCAGAAGGGGTAATTCGCAGCCGGCGCCTTGGCGGAGGTGAGTGCGTTGAAGATGGTGCTCTTGCCTACGTTGGGCAGGCCGACAATTCCGCAGTTCAGGGGCATACTTCCATTGGAACATGCGGGGCGAAAGCGAGGCGGGGTGAAGCTGCATGCAGGGATCATGGTCGCAGGGCTGCTGGTGGCCATGGGCACGGTGTCGGGTGAGGAGGCCGGGCCGGTGGCCCTGCAGCTCTCAGGAGAGTTCGTCGGGACGCACGATCCTTCGATCGCGGTTGAACAGGGCCGGTACTACGTGTTTGCCACGGGGCGCGCCTACGCGGGTGCGCCTGCGGAAAGCCCGGCCGGAGCGCGCGGCCCGGGGACAGGCCAGTTGCCCATCCGGTGCTCTGACGACCTGCGCACGTGGAGGCGCTGTGGGCAGGTCTTCCCTGCCATCCCGGCATGGATCACGCAGCTGAGCCCCGGGACCAGAGACCTGTGGGCGCCCGATATTTCGTACTTCGATGGGCTCTACCACCTCTACTATGCGTTTTCGATCTTCGGCAGGAACACCTCGGGCATTGCACTCGCCACCAACCAGACGCTGGATGCCGAGAGCGCAAACTACCACTGGGTAGATCGCGGCTTGGTGCTGCAATCGAGAGCCGGGGACAACTTCAACGCCATCGATCCAAGTCTGATCCTGGGTCAAAAAGGGCAGGCATGGCTGATGTACGGCAGCTTCTGGACCGGGATCAAGTTGCGGCGGCTGGACCGCGCAACCGGGCTGCTCTCGGAGGAGGACACCAGGGTCTACTCGCTGGCCTCGCGCGGCGCCGGCGGACGCGAGCGCGGCGCGGACCCCCCGCCTGGCAGCGAGGCGATTGAGGCCCCATTCCTTTTCGAGCATGGCAAGTACTACTACCTGTTTGTGTCGTGGGACCTGTGCTGTCGAGGGTCGAAGAGTACCTATCGGACCATGGTAGGACGATCGAAGAAGATCACCGGCCCCTACCGGGACCGCGACGGCAAGCGCATGCTGGAGGGCGGCGGTACGCCCCTGCTGGTGGGCAATGGCACGTGGCTGGGTCCGGGAGGCGAGTCGCTTCTGCATCTCGATGAACACCTGGACAGTCCCCTGGCAGGCCAGGACAGCCTGGTCTTCCACGCCTACGGCGCGGTGGATGGGCGGCCAGCCCTGCAGATTTCGACCATCGCGTGGAAGAAGGGCTGGCCGCTGGCAGCGCTGGGAGACAAGGCGCCGTGAGACGCCGAGCCGGCAGACCGGCGGCGCT
>DASWUY010000382.1:0-4327 GCA_036401435.1 Acidobacteriaceae bacterium
TCGGCTCCCCTCCGCCTCAAACCCCGATCCAGGCTCCAGACCCAGCGCCTCCAGCAGCCCTCGCAGCCGCTCAAACCCGCCCGCCATGCCCACGGGGCGCACCACCGTCATCCCCTTGATCATCTCTTCACTTTAGCAGCACCCAGGCCCTGCTCCGGGCCATCGACAGGCCTTCAGGCCCCGCTTCCGTAGCCTCTCGTACCCTATTCGAGATACCCTCATGTCATATGGTTGGGGTGTACTCCAGGCACTTCCGGCGCGCCCTCGGGCAGGCCTTCGGCCATAACGCCTTCACCATCGCCAAGGCTGCTGCCTACTCTGAGCTGCTCAGCCTCTTCCCCGCACTCCTGGTCGGTACCCGCCTCCTGGCCATGACGCCGGCGTCCGAGTCCGTCCGCGGCGACGTCGTCTCCATGTTGCGCGACCTCCTCCCGCCCGACACCATGGCCCTCGCCCAGCACTACTTTGACACCAACCCCGGCCACTCCCAGCGCCTCGTCATCACCGCCGGCTTCGTCGCCGTCTTTGCCGCCGTCGGCGTCATGCTTTCGCTCATGGAAGGCTTTCGCCGCGCCTACCGCCTGCCCCGCGGTGAGTTCGGCTTCTGGAAAGAGCGCGGCGTCGCCCTCGCCCTGATCCCCTCCACGCTGCTGCCCATGCTCTTCGCCACCGCCTTCGTCGTCTTCGGCCACCAGATCGAGCTGTGGATGGTGGACAACGCCGACCACGCCCTCCGCCCCCTCGTCCTCATGCTCTGGCGCATCGTGCGCTGGGGCCTGGCCATGGCTGCCAGCGTCGGCGTGCTCGCCGTCATCTACCACTTCAGCACCTCGCTCCGCCCCGCCTGGCGCCAGGTGCTTCCCGGCGCCGTGCTCGCCACCCTCGGCTGGTTCCTCTCAACCATCCTCTACGGCTGGTACGTCACTCGCTTCGCCAACTACTCGATCGTCTACGGCCCGCTGGGCGCCGGCATCGCCACCATGGTCTGGCTCTACATCGTCTCGCTTGCCATGCTCATCGGCGCTGAATACAACGCGCAGATCTACCCTCTTTCCGCTGCCGCCCCTGACGCGCCTCTCGCACCCATGCAGGCCGCACCCGTGGCTGCCTACCTCTCGCAGCCCGCTCAGCCTTCCTGAAAGCTCCGCCCGCCTCCGAGCTCCCTGGCATGCATGCGTCTCCACGGCGCGTTAGAATCGCCTCGGGACTTCGGGCTTGCACAAATCTCCGCGGTACACTCGCTCGGCAAAGGGAACTCTGATGAAGCAGCAGGAAAAGGGCGTCGGCACGCTCGCCACCCCCACCATCACGGTTGGCGGTCAGCCAATCGGCGGCGAGTTCCGCCGCGCCAAGATCGTCGCCACCCTCGGACCGGCCTCGAACAATGAGGTCACCTTCCGCGCCCTCGTCCGCGCCGGGCTTGACGTCGCTCGTCTCAACTTCTCCCACGGCACCCAGCCCGAGAAACTCGAGCTGATCGAGATGGTGCGCCGCGTCGCCGAGCAGGAGCAGAAGCCCATCTGCATCCTCGCCGACCTCCAGGGCCCCAAGATCCGCACCGGCAAGCTCGTCGACCGCAAGCCCATCCTGCTTGAGACCGGCCAGAAGCTCATCATCACCCCACGCCCCATCCTCGGCAACACCGAGATCATCAGCACCACCTTCCTCACCCTCGCCGAGAACCTCGAGCCCGGCGCCCGCATCCTGCTCTCCGACGGCCTCATCGAGCTCCACGTCCTGCGCGTCGGCACCGACACGGGCTCTGAAGACGTCGAGTGCACCGTGATCAACGGCGGCCTGCTCGGCGAATCCAAAGGCATCAATCTGCCCGGCGTCGCCGTCAAAGTCCCCGCCCTGACCGAAAAGGATGCCGAGGACCTCGACTTCGTCATCCGCGCCGGCGTCGATGCCATCGCCCTCTCCTTTGTCCGCAACGCCGAAGACGTGCGCCTGGTCAAGGACCGCATCACCGAGCAGGGTGCCGACACCTGGATCATCGCCAAGCTCGAAAAGCCCCAGGCCATCGATAACCTGGACGAAATCCTCGAGATCGCCGACGGCGTCATGGTCGCTCGCGGCGACCTTGGCGTCGAAGTGCCGCCCGAAAAAGTTCCCGCCATCCAGAAGCTCGTCATCCGCCGCGCCGCCGACTACCGCAAGCCCGTCATCACCGCCACCCAGATGCTCGAGTCCATGATCGAAAATCCCCGCCCCACCCGCGCCGAGACCTCCGACGTCGCCAACGCCATCTACAATGGCACCGACGCCGTCATGCTCTCGGCCGAGAGCGCAGCCGGCAAGTACCCCACCGAGGCCGTCAAGATGATGGCCAAGATCGTCGTCGAGACCGAGGCCCACATCAACGAGATGCCCCAGCCCCGCGGCCGCAGCCACTCCGTCACCGTGGCCGAGTCCATCTGCGAATCCATGGCCCACGCCGCTCTCGACCTCGACATCCGCGCCATCGCCGTCTTTACCGAAACCGGCGCCACCGCCCGCCTGCTCTCCAAGTACGGCCCCAAGCCCCCAGTCATTGCCATGTCCGCTACCCCCTCCGTCATCCATCGCATGAACCTGCTGCGCGGCGTCTTCCCCATGGCCTGCGGCAAGGCCGCCACCACCGAGCACATGATCGAGACCGTTGAGCAGCTCCTCGAACAGAGCCGCTTCGCCCACCGCGGCGACATCGTCGGCATCGTCGCCGGCACCCGCACCAACAGCGGCTCCACCAACTTCATGCGCCTCCACGTCCTCGGCGACCTGGTCGAAGACCCCCCTGCCCGCACCGAGCAACCATCGGCAGCGCACGTGTAGGCGAGACCGCGTCTCGCCCTGCCACGCACGTCCGCTCCACCTAGTACCCTAGCCTCATGGGCCGCATCCACATCCTCACCGACCAGGTCGCGAACCAGATCGCCGCCGGGGAGGTGGTCGACCGCCCCGCCTCCGTCGTCAAGGAGCTCCTCGAGAACGCCCTCGACGCGGGCGCCTCCCGCATCCGCATCGAGGTCGAAGGCGGCGGCCGCCAGCTCATCCGCATCACCGACAACGGCCACGGCATGGGCCAGGACGATGCCCTGCTCGCCTTCGAACGCCATGCCACCTCCAAGATCCGCTCCTCCGACGACCTGCTCTCCATCGCCACCCTCGGCTTCCGCGGCGAGGCCCTCCCCTCCATCGCCTCCATCTCCCGCCTCGAACTCGAAACCCGCGCCGCCGAGGATGCCGCCGGCACCCGCATCGAGATCGCGGGCGGCAAAATCCTCCGCGTCGAAGCAGCCGGCCTGCCCACCGGCACCACCCTCACCATCCGCGACCTCTTCTTCAATACCCCGGCCCGACGCAAATTCCTCAAGGCTGAAACCACCGAGCTCTCCCACGTCACCGCCCTCGTCACCCACTACGCGCTCGCCCATCCCTCCCGGCACTTTGAGCTCGTCTCCCCCACCCACACCCTGCTCAGCGCCCCTCCCGTCTCCCGTCCCGATGAGCGCATCTACCAGATCTTCGGCAGGGCCACCCTCGACCAGCTGCTCCCTCTCGCCGCCGAGCGCCCACTCGACCACTCCGGGCTCCCCGAGCCCCCACCCTGGCGTCGCGACGCCACCTACCAGCCGCCCGCCCCCGGCTACCTCCGCCTCTCCGGCTTCGCCTCCAAGCCCGAACTCCAGAAGCTCAATCGCAACTCCATCTACGTCTTCGTCAACCACCGCCTCATCCGCGACCGCCTCGTCCTCCACGCAGTCTCTGAGGCTTACCGCAACGTCATCCCACCTACCTCGTCCCCGGTCATGCTCCTGTTCCTTGAGCTGCCCCCGGAGGAGGTCGACGTCAATGTCCACCCCTCCAAGACCGAGGTCCGGTTCCGTCAGCCCACCCTGGTGCACGACTTCATCCGCGACGCCATCCGTCACACCCTGATGAAGGCCCGCCCCACGGCCAGCTTCCTCGCCGCACTCGGCGCCGGCGTCCATGCCTCGCCCTCGCTTCTCTCCGCTACCAGCCCGCTCCCCGGCGCGCCTTCCGCTGACCAGACCGAGACCCCTCCCGCATACCCGGACTCCGAGCCACCCGCCTCCGCCGACGCGGAACACTTCGCGCTCGTGCCCCCCAGCCTTCCGCCAGAGAACGGCCGCCTGCCCTTTGCCGCCGCGTCCGCGCTCGCCGAGGCCGCCCTCGCCTTTACTCCGGCCGCCGAACCTTCCTTTACTCCAGGCGCAGCCGCTGCCTCCAACGGTTCCCCGGCGCAACACCCTCCCAGCCATCCGCCCGACGAACCCAATCCCTCAGCCGTCGAAGACAATCTCAACTCCGTCGCCTCGCTCCA
>DASWUY010000383.1:0-5812 GCA_036401435.1 Acidobacteriaceae bacterium
ACCATCATGTCTTCCGGCGTCAGAGGCTCGCAGAGCAGCAGGCTGTGCTGCCGCACGCTACAGTAATGCGCCAGCAGGTCAAGCCCCGACGCGGCAGGCTGCAGCGGGCGAGCTTCCACGGCGACAGACGGGAAAACGGTCATCGGCGATCCCTTTCTTCTCTCAGCTTAAAGTAGTCCGCAACAGCCATCTTGCCGGAAGATGCTAGCACCTTCATAGGCTCGCAGGCGCCATCCAGCCAAACAGGCACCGCTGGCGCTTTCTTCCCGCCTCCTGGAGCTCTCCACTGGATGCGCCTCGCACTGGTTTCGACCCTTCTATCGGATCAAACCGGCAGATTCGTGAACCGGCGCCCGGTCCTTCGGCAGGGTAGATACGTCTTACTCTGAAGTAACGTCGCTGCGGGTGCTTCCACCGTGGCACACCCCCGCTGCAGAGGAGAGAGAGTTGCCATCACGACCCCTTCGGCGGTGGCTCTTTACCTTGCGCAGCACGGGCGCTTTCCTCGGGCTGGCCGCACTGCTCCTGCCCACTCCGGCTGCCCTGGCCCAGCAGGACCCGGGCGAGATAGCAGGTCTCGATGCCCTGCGCGGGAACGTGGTGCGGATTACCGGCGGCACCTACCTGGTCAAGACGCCGCAGGGCACGCTGTACAAGGTGGAGACGGGGCCAAATACGCACTTTGTGAGCAGGGAGCAGGAGAGCGATGCGGGCGCCATCCACGTCGGCGCAACAGTGTTTGCCGGGGGCGAGCTCGACCCCAAGCAACACACCCTGGGCGCCGTCTTTCTGGCCGCTGTTGACGCCCAGGAGCTGGCCGAGTATGAGCAGCGGCGCGCCGAGTTCGGCAAGACATGGCTGGCCGGAACCGTGATTTCCATCCGCGGCACGCAACTCGTCGTGCAGCGGCCTGACGCCGTCACCACCATCGTGAGCGTGGACGAAAACACGTCCTTTCGCAAGCGCCACGAAAGCATCACGCTCGGCGACATCCAGGTAGGAGATGGGCTCACGGCGCGCGGCGCCATGCAGAAGAGCGCCTTCGCGGGCTCTGTCCTGACCGTGGTCGATGCACGGGAGATCCGTGAGTGGTCGAGGCTACGTGACCGCTAAGACTCAGAGGCATGGCTCCCCCTGCCATGACGCGGTGGCCCCACTCCGCGGGACCAGCGTACAGCCGTGCATGGTGCCTCAAATTCGATGGAGCATCGCCCTCGCATGCACCTGGCTGCTTGCCGGCGTGGCCGTATGGGCGCAGGCGCCTGCTGCCGTGGCTCCGAGTCCGCCGCGTGTTGCGCCCCCTCCCACGGCGACGGCAGCGACCCAGGGATCGCAGGAAACGATTCCAGACTCCATCCAGGCGCTCATCCGGGGCACTGTCAAGGCCGGCGCCACGCCGCTCCCGGGCGTTCGCGTCACCGCAACCAACACCCTGAGCGGCGCACGGTACAGCACGACGACCGGCGTGGACGGAGCCTATCGCATGGCCATCCCGCACAAGGGACGGTACGTGCTCCGGACGGAGTTCGCTGCCTTCGCACCGGCTACCCGCGAGGCGCTGGTGAGCGAAACAGCCCTCGAGCCCACAGCCGACTTTTCGCTCACGCTTCTTTCCCGGGTCGTCGCCCAGCCGGAGGACCGGGGTGAGCTGGCCGGACGAGCGGGCGGCGGGCCGGGAGCCGGGCAGCGCGGCGGCCGCGGCGCCGCGGCACAGACCCTCAGCCTGATCAACGCCGTCAGCGGCGCGCTCGAAACCGGCCAGGGAGGCTCGACGGGCGCGCAGCTGCCCTCGCTCACGGGCGGCGGCGACTTCTCCTCCGATTCGGTTGCCGTATCGGGCGCATCCGGGTCGTCCAGCAGCTTTGCCGGTATCAACCTCGACGAGGTGCGCCAGCGAGCTGAGTCTGACCCGTCTCTGAACCCAACCGGCGGCCAGGGTGGTGGCCCGGGTGGCCCCGGCGGTAGCGGCGGGGGTGGCTTTGGAGGCTTCGGCGGCTTTGGTGGAGGCGGGCGCGGCGGCCGTGGGGGCTTTGGTCGCTTCAATCCCAACCAACCCCATGGCTCCTTTTTCTGGACAGGCGGCAACTCGGCACTCGACGCCCGCGACTTCGCCATTCGTGGCCAGGCCATCGGCCAGCCGGCCTATGCTTCCAATCGCTTCGGCATCGTCTTTGCCGGTGCGCCCTATCTCCCTCACCTGATCGAACATGACAAGAAGGATTACCTCTTCTTCACCCTCAGCGGGCAACGCACCTCATCCCCCTTCGACCAGTATGGAACCGTGCCGACGGCGGCCGAGCGCACCGGGGACTTCAGCCAGCTGACTACCCAAGCCGGTCAGCCCATCGTCATCTACGACCCCACGACCGGACAGCCGTTTGCGCAAAACACGATCACCGGCGACCGCATCACGCCGCAGGCGCAGGCGCTGCTCAGCTACGTGCCCCTGCCTAACCTGAGCGGGCGCACAGAAAACTACGAGCGCCTGACCACGGCTGAGACCAACTCCACCGTGGTCGGCCTGCGGCTCATCCACAGCTTCAACAGCACGGGCGGCTCGCCGCTGCCCGGACTCCTGCGCCAGTACATGGGCACCAGCCAGGGCCTGCAGCAGAATATCCATGCGAACTATAACTACACCCACTCGGCCTCGGATCTGCTTGACATCCTGCCCGCCCTCGGGGGCAAGCAGCAGACGCACCAGTACTCGCTTGAGCTCGGCTATACCCTCAGCCGCGGCCGGCTGACCAACAACCTCACGGTGAATTGGAACCGGACCCAGTCCAACACCACCAACTACTTCACCGGGCAAACCGACGTGGCCAGCCAGCTGGGGCTGAACGTCTTCGACGGCAACCCGGTAAGCCCGCTCAACTATGGCCTGCCCAACATCACGCTCAACCAGTTCACCGGGCTCAGCGAGCAGGAGCCGACGCTCCAGACCAACCAGACCATCTCGCTCTCTGAGTCAAGCTCCTGGACGCATGGCAAGCACAATGTGCGCTGGGGTGCCGACCTGCGCCGCGTGCACCTCGACCTGATCGGCAAGGCGAACTCCACCGGCACCTACTACTTCACCGGCCTGTTTACTCAGCAGCCCGGGTCAAGCGGTCTCAATGGAGTGGGCAGCACCACGAACAACGGCCTGCCGCAGACAGGTTCCTCGCTCGCCGATCTGCTGCTCGGCCTGCCGCAGCAGACCTCCATCCAGGCCCCCTACCAGAAGGCCTATCTCCGCGAGAACGTCTATGACGGCTACCTGCAGGATGACTGGCGCGTCCTCCCGTCGCTCACCGCGCTCGCCGGCGTGCGCTATGAGTACTTCTCCCCCTACTCGGAAAAGAACGATCGACTCGCCACCCTCGACACAGGCAACGACTTTTCGAGCGTCGCCACCGTGCTGCCCAACAGCACCGGCCCCTACACCGGCAGGTATCCGCGCAGCCTCATCTATCCTGAACGGGCGAACGTCTCACCCCGCCTTGGCTTTGCCTGGCGCGCCATCAAGAACACCGTAGTGCGCGGCGGGTACGGCATCAACTACGCCAACGGGCAATACGCAAAGTTTGTGCAGCAATTCGCGTTTCAACCGCCCTTTGCCGATGTCCAGACCAATGAGGCGACGCAGGGCGCAGCCATCACGCTGGCCAACGGATTTCCTCACCCGCAATCGACCGGCAACTACGCCGTCAACAAGAACTACCGGCTGCCATACGTGCAGGTGTGGAACCTCGACCTACAACGTACCCTGCCCATGAACATCGTGCTCAACGTGGGATACAACGGCAGCAAGGGATCGCGGCTGGACATCGTCGATGCCCCTGGCCGCAGCGCCACTGCCTCGCTCAGTGGCGACATTTACGACTATGAGGACTCGGTCGCCTTCTCGAGGTTCAACGCCCTCGCTGTTCGCCTTCGTAAACGCATGCAGCGCGGCGTTGCTGTTGGCGCCACCTACACCTATTCGCACTCCATTGACAATGCGACCTCCATCGGCGGCACCGGCTATGCCGTCGCACAGAACTGGCAGGACCTGCTTGCCGAAGAGTCCAACTCGAGCTTCGATATCCGGCACCAGCTCAGAGGCGATTTCGTCTATGAGCTGCCGCTGGGCGCAGACAAGACTTTCTTCACCAGGGGATTTGCGGCCCATGCGCTGGAGGGGCTGTCGCTCTCGGGAAACTACGCCTTTGCAACCGGAGCCCCCCTCACCCCGCACTACGAGGCGTCCGTGACCGACGTAGCCCGGGGCAGCGCAGGCTCGCTCCGCCCCGACCGCGTTCCCGGCAGCTCGCTTTCGAGCGGCGCCCGCTCGCTCGACAACTGGTTCAATCGCGATGCGTTCGCCCAGCCCGCCGGCGTGTACGGCACCGCCAGCCGCAACTCCATCCCCGGGCCTGGCACCCTGTCCTTCAACGCCGCGGCCTCGAAGACCTTCTCCTTTACCGAGACGCGCTCGCTCGAGTTGCGCGCCAGCGCCAACAATGTCTTCAACACCGTGCAATACGCCGGGGTCGATACCACGCTCGGCTCCGGCACTTACGGCCAGGTCATCTCGGCCGCTGGCATGCGCCAGATCAACTTCCTCGCCCGGTTTCGGTTCTAGGCGCATGAGAGGGGTAGCCATGCATCGAGGTCAGTTTTCCAGACGGCTCGCATCCGGCTTGCTGCTGGCGCTTGCCGCAGTCACGCCCTCGCCGGCCCAGCAGCAGCCTCCCGCCGCCGATACCGGGACGACCACCCTGCAGATCACCAGCGACCTGGTGCTGACCAACGTTGTGGTGCGCGACCGCAAAACAGGGCAGCCCGTCCCCGGGCTGACGCGCGACGACTTCACCGTGCTCGAAGACGGCAAGCCACAGCAGGTGACCAGCTTCGACGTCGAGGATGTGGACCAGGCCGCAGCCTTGCGCCCTCCCGCCGTCGCGCAGGGTGCCTCCGGACACATCGAGCTGGGCTCAGCCCTGGCCGGCAGCCGGGGCAGCATGACCCCGGCCGAACTCAGCGGCCATCGGCTCGTCGTCCTCTTCTTTGACACGACCTCCCTGCAGCCCGACGACCTTGAGCGTGTGCAGCAGGCCGCGCGTGACTACGTGCAGACCCGCATGCAGGCGGCCGATGTCGTAGCCGTCGTCTCGCTCGGCAACACGCTCTCCGTCGATCAGGACTTTACCCAGGACAAGGCCCTCCTGCTGCACGCCATCGCCAGCTACTCGCCGGGCGGGGAACAGGGTTTTACTCCCGGCGCCACTGCCACGGCCAACCAGGCGGAAGATACAACCTCCTACACTCCGGATGAGACCGACTACAACGACCTCAACACCGATCGCGAACTCTTGGCCATTGCGTCCATCTCGCACTCCCTCGCTCCCATTCGCGAAAAGAAATCGCTGCTCTACTTCTCTGGCGGCATCTCCCGCGACGGCATTGAGAACCAGGCCTCTCTGCGTGCCGCGATCAACGCCGCCGTGCGGGCCAACTTGGCCATCTACAGCGTGGACGCACGCGGACTGCAGGCCGTAACGCCGCTCGGCGACGCCAGCACCGGCAGCTTGCGCGGAACCTCCGGCTACAACGGCGCCGCGCTGCAAAACAACCTCGACGCCAACTTCAACTCGCAGGAGGTGATGGCCACCCTCTCCTCTGATACCGGTGGCAAGTCCTTCTTCGACAGCAACGACTTCGCACCCGCCTTTGAGCAGGTGCAGCGGGATACCGCGAGCTACTACGTCATCGGCTTCCGCTCCAGCAACCTGCTGCGAGATGGGCGCTACCGCAAGCTGCAAATCCGCGTTCGCCGCGACGATGTCAA
>DASWUY010000384.1:0-4693 GCA_036401435.1 Acidobacteriaceae bacterium
TGGAACTTTCCGCTGCCCGGGGCCCCATTCGGCTTAGGCTGGCCAGGCCCCCGGCTCCTGAAGCGCCGACCAAACCAGCCTAGCTCCCAAGGAGATCCCATGGACGTCGAGCGGGTACGAACCATCCTGCGCAAGCTGCCCCACGTGGAAGAGACGGTGCAGTGGGGCGACAAACTGATCTTCTGGGTAGGCGACAAGGCCATCGGCGGCAAGATGTTTGCGCTGGTCGCGCTCGACGCCAACGGCGGCAGCCGCACCGTGATGAGCTTCAGCGCCGGGCCCGAGCGCTATGCCGAGCTGCTCGAGAACGAAGGTGTGATTCCCGCCCCTTACATGGCGCGCATCCACTGGGTTGCGCTCGAACACTGGGAGGCGATCGAGCCGCGCGAGCTCGCCACCCTGCTGGCCCAGGCCCACACCCTCACCTTGGCCAAGCTGCCGCGGCGCACGCGAGACGCGCTTGCCCTCCCCGCGGCGGAGCGGCGCCGGCTCATCGACCAGCGCAGAAAGCTGCTGGCAACTGCCAAGGCCGCCAAGCGCAGCGGCTAAGACACCGCGGCCTGAACCTGCAAGGCCCGGCAGGTCGCGCTACTGGCGCTTCAGCACCGCGCTCTGCTGCTCGTCCGCCAACACCGTCTGCTCAAAGGTGCGTAGCGACGGGTATTCGCTCGCCGGCAGGCTGATGGCCTTCACCACGTACTCGCGCGTGTACTGGAGTGCGCCGCTCTTTTCCTTCACTTCGCTGTGGTAGTTTGCAAACGCGGTCTCGAGCGCCACCGGCTGGGGCAGCTCGTCGACCGTGTAGCCGCCCGGCAGGGTAATCTCGGTCTCTTCCTTCCAGGTGCCCTCTGTCTCAAAGGACACAGGGTAGTGGCGTGGCTTGGATTCGAAGGGTTCCGCAACGCTGCCCAGCACACGAGGCCGCACCAGCAGCAGGCTGCCTGCCGTCTTCGCATACTGCGGCGCGGTGAGCGCGTAGGTCATGGTAAGTGGCTGGTTCAGCTTGCGAATGTTTTCGGCTGCCGGGTCGCCGACGCTGAAGGAGGCCAGGTCGCGGTGGAGTCGCTGCTCCAGCCGCTCCCGCTGCTGCTTCTCGCTGGCCATCACCAGGTACTTGCGCTCCTCGCCTGACGAAGCGCCGAGGCTTGACTCGATCACCTTGCCCTCCAGGCTGCCATCCGCCGCGAGGGTGAAGTGCGCCTTGCGCTCAAAGACGTTGTGCGTGGGAGGGATGATCGGCAGCTGGATCACCTGGCTCTCAGGGCCCAGCACCAGCGTGCCGTAGCCGCCCTGCAGGTACTCGGGCAGCGAGCCCAGAGGGACATACTCGTTGGTGGGGTCGAAGATCAGGTAGCGGCGGCCATTCTTCGCCGTCACGATGGCCTGCATGGACGGTTCGGCGTAGTTCTTCGGCACCTCGATCGCGGCGATGGCGTGGTTGCCGGCGATCGACGGCGCGGCCGGGTCCACGAAGCCGCGATGCGTGTCCACCAGCACCCAGGTAGCGCGCACTCCCAGTGCATCCAGCATGGAGATGAGCAGCGTAGCCTTGTCCTTGCAGTCGCCGTAGCGGTTCTTGTAGATGTCTTCCGCTGCGTGCGGGCGCCAGCCCCCAATGCCGATCTCGATGCCCACGTAGCGGATCTGCTGCTGCATAAAGGCGGCTACGCTTTCCAGGCGCGTCGTAAGCTCGGCGTTCGGCGAGGCGAGCTGCCGGGCAGCAGCCGTGATGTCCTGGTGAGACTCGGTGGAGGGAGAGGCGAGCACCTGGTAGAAGTTGCCCACGCGGGCCCAGAGCGCATCGCCCTGCGGCAGGTCAGTGGCCGCGTAGTGAACGACCATGCGGCCTGCCAGCGCGTGCGGCGAGGGCGCGAGCGGCTGGTCTCGCCGGTCGATCCGTTCGACCGAGTCGAGCTGCCAGCGGAAGTGGTTCGGCGCCACCTGCTGCGCCGCCTCGGGAGCATGGCGGCACCACACCGCTTCGTGCTTCCAGCCGGGCGGCAGGTCAACCTCGAAGGAGGAACGCAGCGCCGGCAGCTCACCCTGGAAGTCCCACGACGCCTCCGAGAAGTAGCTCGGGATCTGCCGCGTGTACTCGTAGGCCACCACCCCGCCCGGGTCCGCAGCCGGGGGTGTCACCTCCTTGTAGCGGTCGTCCACGTACAGCATCCCGCCATCCTCGATGCCGTAGTCGCCCACCTCTTCGTCCCGCACCGTGTACTGGCGGTGATCGGCCCCGATGCTCCAGGCATGGAAGCCCGCCAGCTTGCTGTCGCTGGTGGAAGGCGCGTACAGCGTCGCGTAGGAGCGGCCCTGCGGCTTCAGGATGCGGATGACCTCCCGATGGCGCAGCACCGACTGGCCCCGCGGGTCGACCGTGATCAGGTCGTCCTGGAGCAGGGTCAGAGCAGGCGCGCTGGCCGCAGACTCAGGAGTCGGCACCGCGGCTGCCTGCAACACCCAGTCCGGCAGCGGCGCAGGCTTGCCCCAGCCTGCCTCGCCCGCTACCGGGGCCAGCAGGGCGCAGCCCGCAGCGGCAGCCAGCAGGGCCAGGCGGCGGCGGCTCAAGGCGCCGATCCCGCGGCGTTCGTCCCCGCGCCCACAGCCGTAGTTCCAGACGCCGTCAGCACGGCCTGCTCCTGGTCCTTCGCGCCCATCTTCATGTAGAAGTCACGCAGTGCCGGGTACTCCTCCGGCTTGTACAGGGCAACGGCCAGCACGAACTTGCGCACAAAGCTGTACACCCCATCCTTTTCGCCATACACCGTCACATAGCCCGCGCACTGCGGCAGCCCAAAGTCGCCCTTCTGCGGCAGACTCTCCACCTTCACGCCCGCCGGCAGCTTGATCGTCACCTGGTCCTGGCGCGAGACGGCATAATGCAGGTCTACGTAGTTCTGCCGCTTCTGCTGCGGAAACAGCGAGGTGGCCGACGACGCGAAGAAGGAGGCCGGCAGCAGGATGCGCCGCCCCGTGGAGCTGCCCACCGAGCCATTCACCTTGAGCACCGCCATCAGCATGTGATCGGGATCCGTCAGGCCGATGAAGTGATCCATCTTCACTTCCACCCCGGGCGGAAAGTCGCCGCGCACCGATTGCTCATAGTCGCGCCGCAGCGCCTCTTCATCTACCTCCAGCGCCCGCTGCCGCCAATGCAGCGCCGGTGCGCCACTCATGCTGATGCGCACGTTGCCGGTCAGCTCCCCATGCTCCCCCAGCCCCAGCGTGGCCACGCGCGAGACCTGGTTGTCCTTGTAGGAGACGCCGGCAGAGCCGTCAATGATCGTGTTGCCGCCCTCGGTCTGCCGCACGCCTCGCGCCATCGTGTGCTTCCAGTGCAGCTTGCCGAACTCCGCATAGCGCTGGCCCGCGTCGTACCAGGTGTCTTTTCCGTTCAGGTTGATCACCGCGATCTCGTCGTCCAGCTGGTCCCAGTCCATGTAGTCGGTCATCATCAGGTTGGTGTCCCGGTTGACCACGATCATGTCGTAGGCCTTGAAGCCGGCCGCCCGGGCCAGCGCCAGGAACAGCCGGTCCAGCTCCGTCGAGTTGCCGCGCTTCTGCGCCCAGATGTCGTCCGCAGTCTTGATCCTCAGCCCTTCGGCCTTGTTCTCAGCCGCCGTGTGCTCCCGCGTAAAGCTCGTGTTCTCAAGCTTCATCACTGCGTCATAAAGCTTGTGCAGCTTCACCTCCGGCGCGTCCGCAGGGCTGGTCAGGCTGTCGACCGCCGCGTGCATGCCAGAGGATGGATTCGCGAAATGATCCACCTCCTTGGACCACCGCTTTCCTGCCTTCTTCCAGTACTCGTCCGAGTTCTTGGTGAACTGGTAGTAGAACAGCAGCCGGCAGGAGAGGCTCGAGATGGGCGGCATACAGCTCTCATCCGGCAGCGGCGGCACGTTCACCACGTCCAGGTCATAGGCGCCGCGCTCGAACTTGACTTGCCCGTTGGGCAGGATACCGGCGTAGGCATACCCGCTGGACGTGTCCCCATACGCGTTCGTGATGATGTAGTTCCCGTCCTGCGGCTGAAAGTGATAGTGCGCCTTGTGCACGAACAGCGCCTGCTGAATATTCCATCGCGGCGGCACGACAATGTTGTCGTCATACCGCATCTTGTACCTGTACTCGAGAATGCTTCCCGGCTCCACGGCGGGCAGGCCGAAGACCGTCGAAAGAAAGCGGTCCTTGCCCTGGCGCAGCAGTATCTTCTCAAGCGGCTTGCCGGACAGCGGGATCACCGTGCCATCGGCGTGAATGGTGCGCGCCGCAACGTCAGTGACAGCAAAGGACCGCCCGTTGTACCCGCGAATCTCGACATCGCCAAAGGACTTGCCCTTGTCGGTGAGCACCTTGATGCGCGCATAGACCGAGTGCATGTGCAGCCGGTCGTCGGTCGCCTCCTGGATCTCCAGGTAGACCGCCGGCGCGTCCGGCGGCGCGGCCGCGTCTGTCGTCATCTTCAGTTCAGCCGGGTTCGGTGGCTGCCACGCCTCGGCATGCAGCGGCACCACAGGCGCAAGCCACAGAACGCTAGACAAGGACGGCAGGGACAAGGCAGAAGAAAGAGCAGCAAGAAAAGATAGGCGCACAGGCAACTCCAGCAAGGACTGCTGATCTTTGTACGCGGGCAGCAAGGAGACGGCAACAAGAAAGCGCCCGCACCGGTACTGAATAGCGGCGGCACTCGCCG
>DASWUY010000385.1:0-1549 GCA_036401435.1 Acidobacteriaceae bacterium
CGTTGCACAGGCCCCTGACGCCGCCGATGTCCATGTCGTGCTCGCCCAGGTCCTGCTCGCGACCGGCCAGGCCGCCGCCGCTCAAGAGGCCATGGCCCAGGCCGCCCAGTTAGCCCACGCCCATCACCCCGAGTACCAGAACCGCGTCCTCGCCATCCTGCGCCACCCCTAGCAGCCAGCCCGGCGCCCCCGCCCGTGCCCCCGCCCCCGCACCTTCATCCCATCCATCTTCACCAAACTTTCATGAGCGCCCGCCCCGCAAATACACGGCGCGTTCATCTCCCCCCCGTACACCTTGCCTCTGGACAACCCTGGCCCCAGGGGTCCTGGAGGAGAGACGAGATCATGGAAGCCACCCTCTTGAACAAGGCCAGCGCCCTGCTGGCCATCACCACCCTGCTGCAACCCCTCTGCGGCTTCGCCCAGCAGGCACGGCCGTCCACCCCACAGCGGGAAGAACGCTCGCTCGTCGTCCCCGCCCCCAGGTCCAGCGACGAGGTAGCCCGCTACACCTATCGCACCGAGGACGCGCCCTCCCTCACCCATGACCAGAAACTCGCCCTCATCCGCCAGAAGATCAAGTACGTCTTCGTCCTCTTCCAGGAAAACCGCTCCTTCGACTTCTACTTCGGCACCTACCCCGGCGCGAACGGCCTCTTCTCCCAGCCCGGGACCCTCGGCTTCAATCAGCCACTCGTGAACACCGACGGCTCCGTCGGCACCCTCTCCCCTTTCCGCATCCCGCAAAGCGTCACCGATCGGAACGGCAACACCGTCCTGCTCTACCCTGAAGACACCGATTCCGTGAACCACTCCCACGTTGGCATCGACACCAAGCTCCACCTTGACGCCAATCACCTCGCCCAGAACGACCGCTACTCCGTCGTCGAGGAAGGCCTCAAGGGCACCCTCAGCCCCGATGGCAAGACCTACACCGGCCCCCTGCCCACCCAGCAGCAGAAACAGATGGGTGAGCTCGTGCTCGGCCACGTCGACTGCGATACCGTTCCCTTCCTCTGGAACTACGCCGACCGCTTCACCCTCTTCGACAGCTTTTTTGATACCGTCATCGGCCCCTCCACCCCCAACGCCATCGCCATGATCGCCGGCCAGTCCGGCAAGACCCAGTGGGTCCTCCATCCCGAGCTCGCCAGCAACGTCAACACCCTCGGCTCCCAGCTCCCCGTCACCGCCGACCCGCAGCCCTTCTGGGGCTCGGCCCTCGACATCTTCACCCCGCCCGGCCAGAAGCAGCCCGTCGACAATCCCGGCGGCGTCAGCTCCAACCCCGCCGCCAACCAGACCTACGCCAGCCTGCCTCTCTCCTTTATGGGCAACCAGATCGGCACCATCACCGCCGGCGACTCCGATCCCGTCCTCGACCTTCAGGATGTGCAGAACGACATCGCCAAGATCGCCGGAGACGGCAACCAGCCCGTCAACTGGGGCTGGTTCCAGGAAGGGTATGACCACGAATACACCGACCCCTCCGGTCAGACCACCAACGGCGACTACATCGCCCACCACAACGGCCCGCAGTACTTCGGCT
>DASWUY010000386.1:0-2224 GCA_036401435.1 Acidobacteriaceae bacterium
ATCTCGGCGCGCGGAAACCATCCAGCAGCCAAACCGAGCGGAATCGCCGTGGCCGTCGCAAGGAAAAACCCCCAGGTGACGCGAAACAGCGAGGCGACGACGTGTTTCAGCAGCAGTCCGGACCGCAGCAGCTCCCACACGCCTTGAAGCACCTGCATCGATGTCGGCAGCAGGGGATGGGCCTGATGGTGAATCGCGTATTGCCAGCCAAGCAGCAGGACTGCAGCGAACGCGAACGGGCGGAGGCGAATCGGCCACGTCAGTGTGCTTCTAGGCAGGGCATCCTCCGGCGATGCTTGGGATCCGGCACCTGCCGGTATTCATCCGCACGCTCACTCGAACATGATGATCTGCCAGGCTGTTGCCGCGCCTCAACCATTCGGTGGAAGCAGCCTTCCGACTGCGGAAAGCATTCTTGCTCGAGGGCCGCTCTCCACGTGCCCAGAGTACCCAGGGAGGAGCGAAGGAGGCAACGGCTACCTGTCGTGAGGAAGGCGAGTGACCGTACTAGGTCGCTTTCCGTCGCTTCCCAAAGTGGTGGCCAGAGACGGGATCGAACCGCCGACGCCGGCCTTTTCAGGGCCGCGCTCTACCACTGAGCTATCTGGCCTTGGGAGTCCCAAGTGCGCCCTGGCTGCGCGGAGCAGCGGGTCCTGCCGCGGCTCGCGGGCCAGCCTGCAGTTTTCGTAGTATAGCAAAGCAGCCGCTGCCCGAGGGAGCCGACACTTCAGGAGCGGGACACCAGCCAAACCCCGGCCAAAAGCAGCGCGCAGCCGCCCAGCCGGAGCGGCGAGGCGGCGTGCTGCTTGAAGCCGATCCATCCAAACTGGTCCAGCAGGACCGATGTCAGCAGCGAGGCGGTGATGCTGAGGCCCGTGAACGTGCCTGAGCCCAATCGCTGCGCGAACAACACGCCTGCCATCGTGGACCCGATGCTGATAAGCCCACCGAGCCAGGCCCACCAGGGCACCGCATGCATGGCCGCGCTCGCCCGCCCCAGGGGCCCGGCCGTGAACTGACGGGCCGCCACTGCCACCAGCGCCAGGCCTGCCAGTCCGCTGAAGTAAACCCACAAGCCGGCCAGCAGCGGCAGGCCAAGCTGCTTGTTCAACTCCGCATTGGTCCCCGATTGGAAGGGGTTCGCCGTGCCGGCGGCAATGGCCACAAGAATTGCAAAGAACATGGTCAGCCTCGCACGTTAGGATGCGCGAGCGAGCGGGCGATGGGGTGCACGCCAGCGGAGGGCCGCGGCAGTCTCCGCCGGGCGGATGCGGCCACCCGTCGCCCTTCTGCCTGCAGGGTCAAGAGAGGTGTGCGATGCCATACACTGGCCTTGCCATTCCGCTGCTGATCCTGTGCTGTGAGGAACTCACGTCATGCTTCGTGCCCTGCATCGTTCTCTCTGCTGCGCTGGCATGCTGCTGGTCGCCGTGCTGCCCGTTCGCGCGCAGAGGGCCGCGGTGCCTGCCGGGCCGTCTGCTCGCGCCTCTCGCGCCTTTGCACAAGCTCAAAGCGAGGGCCCGCTTGCCCTGCGCGCCTTCCTGGTTCGCATGCCCAAGGGTGCGGACCTGCACGTGCATCTCTCCGGCGCCGTGTATGCCGAGACCTTCCTGCGAGAGGCGGAGGAGGACGGCTTGTGCATCAGCCCGGCAACGCTCTCGGTGGTCCGCAAGGAGAAGACCGACCCGCAGGCAGTGGCCTGCGGTGCCGGTGAGGTCCCCGCCACTTCCGTGCACAAGGACCAGCAGCTTTACGATCGGTTGATCGATTCCTTCTCCATGCGGACCTTTGTTCCGGTCACCGGAGAGAGCGGGCACGACCACTTCTTTGCCACCTTTGACCGCTTCGGGGGAGTGGGCAAGCAGCACATGGGCGAGTGGCTGGATGAGGTGGCAAGCCGCGCGGCTGCGCAGAACGAGCAGTACCTGGAGTTGATGGACACCCCGGACTACAAGCCTGCGGCAGCCTTGGCGGAGAAGATCGGCTACGAGGTGGACCTGCCCAGATACCGTCAGGACATGCTTACCGCGGGACTGCGTTCAGGCCTTACGCCGATCGCGAAGACACTCGACCGGGCGGAAGCAGATCGCCGGGCGCGCGAACATTGCGATAGCGCGGCTCCGCTGGCAGGCTGCGAGGTGGAGGTTCGGTACCTGGTTCAGGTGCTTCGCGGCATCTCGCCGGAAACTGACTTCGCCCAGATCCTGCGTGGTTTTGAGCTGGC
>DASWUY010000387.1:0-3344 GCA_036401435.1 Acidobacteriaceae bacterium
CGGCCGCCATCCACGGGCTGGGGCCCGAAGTCAGCATGCATGTAGATATAGTCGGCCTGGAAGACGCGGATACCCACGTGGTGGTGGAAGAAGCCGCCGTCGAAATCAAGGCCGCCACCCGCCTTCAACCCGGTGCCCCAGGTGTAGCGGTGATAGACAACCGGTTCCCCGTTGGGCCCACCCACCTTGATGCCTCCGGCCATGACATGGACGAAAGGCGTGGCCCCGTGCGAGGGGAGACGCATGATCAAACCGCCCATCAAATCGTGAAAGCCGTCATTCCTGCCCAGCTCGTGATTCGCGTATTCGGCGACGCCACCCACGTACCGGTTCATGAAATAGGCCACACTGCCGATCGCACCATAATCGACAGAACCGTACTTGAGGGGGTACTTCGACCCATCGAGCAGCGTGGTGTTCACCGTTGCATGGGGGGTCAGGTAAGAGTAGCCGGTGAATACGTCAATCCGGGAGACAGGCTCCTCCAAGGGAGCAGTCGGCTTTGGGGGCGAATCCTGGCCGTGCAGGCTCGTCGCTCCGAGCCCCACAGCACAACCTATTGCCAGAATCCGGCCCAGAGAATTCAATGGTGCACGATACATGCGTCTATCCTCCGCAACCTTGCTTAGAAAGTCTTACAAATTTACCCTACTCAAGGCCTCGAATCTGGGTCAGCCCAAATGTCGGGTCTTACAGTGGTAATGAACGTACCATACGTTTACTACCTTAGAGCATAGTCTTGAGTACAAGTTGCCTGAATGCAGTAGTTTTTGTGGCGTACCCTCGCAGTTATCAAGAGAAGAAAAGTGGAAGAGGGTTTCCCGCTCGAGAGCACCAGGAGACGGCGTCGTATTTGCTGCCTGCCATCAGAGGTAGAAGAGCCGCTTGGCGCGAGCTCTCGGCGCGTACAAACTACGCGGTTGCACCACGCCACTAGGCCAGGTTGAGCACGCGCCGCGTGGTGCCCTTCTCCCGCGAAATCTTCTCCTGCAGCAGGGTCAGGGCGTAAATCAGCTGCTCAGGCCGCGGAGGGCAGCCCGGCACGTACACGTCCACCGGCACGATCTGGTTCACACCCTGCACGATGGCGTAGTTGTTGAAGACGCCGCCCGAGGTCGCGCAGGCTCCCATCGAGATCACCCACTTCGGCTCCGGCATCTGGTCATACAGACGACGGATCACCGGCGCCATTTTGTTCGACACCCGCCCTGCGACCACCATCAGGTCGGCCTGCCGCGGCGAAGGGCGAAAGACCTCCATGCCAAACCGGGCCACGTCGAAGCGCGAGGCGCCCATGGACATCATCTCGATCGCGCAGCAGGCCAGCCCGAAGGTCATCGGCCACACCGAACTCTTGCGTACCCAGCCCAGCGCGGCGTCGAGCGACGCCAGCAGGACTCCTTCCGGCTCCTGGTCGCCATAGGTGACCTCGCGCAGCTTTTCGCGGTTCTTTGCGCTTGAGTCCAGCGACCCAAAAAAATATCGGTCCTGCTCCACTTGCGTGCTCATAGAAAAATTGTATAACGCCTTCGCCTCGCAGCCCGGCCGGCCCAATGCCGCCTTCGGTCCTTGTTGACACCACCAGCCGCGCGACAGGCACGCGCCGGCGCCGCCATCCGCCCCGACCATCCGCCCCGACGAAGATAAGGCCCTGCACTTGCCCCGCGAGGCTTACCTGCCGGGCCTTCGTTCCGGGCCTAGGTGTTTTCCCAAAACTGTGTAAAAGTAATCGCATCGCGATCGACCTCGATCTGCGGCTGCGGAGTGTTCCCTCCCTTGCTTGCACGGCGGGGCGCTCTCCGGGCCGCGACAGAAGGTCGGCTTGCAGCAGCGACGCCGTCGTAGCCACACCCGTACTACGCCCTTGATCCCTTACCCAGAATCTGCAGGGAGTAACATGCGCTCACGTTTCGCCGCTTGGATCTATCTCGTCCTGATCCTGGGATCCGGCGCAGTATCCGGATCTTGCGCAGTGGCCTTCGCCCAGGGCCCCTCCGGTCAGCAGGCCGCGTCCCAGGCAGCCGCGCAGCCCGCGCCTCCCGCCACCGGCGCCGTCACCCCGGAGCGCCTGGCCAAGGTGGAAGCCCAGGTAGCCGACGCCAAGTCCTCCGCCGACAACGCCTGGATGCTGGTCTCGGCCGCACTCGTTCTGCTGATGACCGGCCCCGGCCTCGCCCTGTTCTACAGCGGCCTGGTGCGGCGCAAGAACGTGCTTGCCACCATGATGCAAAGCTTCGCCATGATGGCCATCATCACTGTCTTGTGGGCGCTGGTCAGCTACTCGCTCGCCTTTGACTCAGGTTCGAGCTTCCTCGGCGGCCTGCACCACGTCTTTCTCAGGGGCGTAGGGCTTGCGCCTGATCCGGACTACGCGCCCACCCTGCCGCTCCAAACCTTCATGGTCTACCAGCTCATGTTCGCCATCATCACCCCGGCCCTGATCACCGGCGCCTTTGCCGAGCGTATGAAGTTCAGCGCCATGGCGGCCCTGCTCATCCTTTGGTCGCTCTTTGTCTACTCCCCCATGGCGCACATGGTGTGGGGCAAGGGCGGCCTGCTCAATGCGTCGCTTGGCGGCCGCTTCCCTACCCTGGACTTCGCCGGCGGCACCGTGGTGCATGTCACCTCCGGCGTCTCGGCGCTGGTCTGTGCCCTTTACCTGGGCAAGCGCGTCGGCTACCCGAAAGAAGCCATGATGCCGCACTCGGTGGTGCTCTCGGTGGTCGGCGCCTGCATGCTGTGGGTGGGCTGGTTCGGCTTCAATGCAGGGTCGGCACTCTCGGCCGGCTCGCTCGCCACCAGCGCTTTTGTCAACACCCACTTCGCCGCCGCTGCAGCCGCTCTCAGCTGGGCCGGCGCGGAGTGGATTCGCAGCGGCAAACCCTCCGCCCTGGGCGCCATCTCGGGCTCGGTTGCCGGCCTGGTCGCCATCACCCCCGCCGCTGGCTTTGTGCAGCCCATGCCGGCGCTCTTCATCGGCCTCGCCGCCGGCGCCTTCTGCTACTTCATGGTCGTAAAGGTCAAGGGTTGGTTCGGCTATGACGACTCGCTTGACGCCTTCGGCGTCCACGGCGCCGGCGGAACGCTGGGGGCCATCCTCACCGGGGTCTTCGCCTCGAGCGCCATCAACCCCATCTTCAAGGACGCCAAGGGCAATCCCCTGCCCTCCGGCGTCCTCGAGGGCAACGGGCACCAGCTGCTCAACCAGCTGGTCGGCATCGCCATCGCCTGGATCCTCTCCATCGTGGGCACCCTCATCCTGCTCAAGGTCGTAGACATGGTCATCGGGCTGCGCGTCACCGTCGACCAGGAGCGCGAGGGCCTGGACATCACACAACACGGCG
>DASWUY010000388.1:0-4828 GCA_036401435.1 Acidobacteriaceae bacterium
GTTCTGGAAGTTGACATCGGCAAAGGGATCGAGCTGCACCTGGATGCAGTAGTGTCCAGGCGTGGTAGGTGTGGTCCAAGGCGCGGTGGCATAAGCAGGGCAGCCGGGGCCACCTTTTACGCCGAGATTGATCTGGGTAGAGGTAATGGGGACGCTGACGGTAGAGATGCCAAACTCGAGATAGGAAAAGTGGACCGGCATCGCGCTCGCTGGACTGACGGTCGAGTTATTCCAGATTTGCGCGACGATCTCGTAGGTTGTTCCGGGCGCAAGGAGAGACGAGGAGACGGCTGTCCCATTGAGATAGAGCTGTATGTCTGGGTTGTCCCAGGTGACGGCCAGGCCGAGGCTGGAGAGATAATACTGGTCATAAAGGAGCGGGTCGGGTTTGACAAAAGCCGGGTCATTGATAGGAACGCAATTGCTCGTGGCGACGACGCGCCCTTTGTTTTTCCGACTGCGCCACCGCTGGTAAAGCTTGACAAGGATTGCAAGGAGCTCCTTTGCCGACCCGAGCCAGCCGTAGAGGATCGTCTTCAGGATGAACAGGAACGCCTTCACAGTCTTACCTCCCTACCTCTCGCTTTGCGAGTTCTTTCTCTTCTCAACCCACCGGTGCGAGGGAGTAAGCCTATTCTTTGGCTCGACGATGTTTCAGAGTAAGTCTGGCCCACGCTGCCAGAGCAAGGGACAGCAGCGGAATGAGGCAGAGGGTTAACTCAAACGAACCGCTGCCTCCGTCGGGCGAGATGCCGCATAACTTCTCAATGAAATCCATAGGACCCTCCGTGAACGGTTAGCGGCCAAGAGGTATCGTCTGAGCAATGACAGATACTCCCTCTGTCTTTGCTAGCGCGGACACCGCCTATTTCTCTAACTCAACTGCAAACCTTTTTCGTGCTTCTTCGAGACGCTCTCTTCCCTTGTCCCGCAGCTTTCTTGTCAGGAGCGAAAGCGGACAAAGGAGTCGATGTCTGGTGAAGCGCACTCGCTTGAGAAAGGGGGTTTCCCGAAGTGCAGCAATCATAACCCTTACTTTGAAAGTGTGCGGCTAAATTGCCGAGCGTCAGCGAACGTATCGGGGGTTGCTCGTGGGTGGCGCTCGTTCTGCAGGCGCGGCCCCAATGCCCTCGGACCTGGCGCACCCCTCTGGTGTTCGACCGGACGAAACACCGCTCTCGCCGCGCCCACGCTCCGCACGGACTTCAGGGTAGGCTCGTGTCAGGCTTTCCCTGTCTCGCCCGCCAACCATGAAACCCGGCGCAAACAAGAGCTCCTTCGCCCAGCGCATCGAGGCCGCATGCCCCTCCTCCGATGATGTGCGCGAGCGGCAGTGGGTCTACGTTCCCTATGATCGCCTGACGGACGCCACCGGCCCGCTCGCGGCGCTCGCACCGGCGGGCGCAGGCATCGTCATGATGGAAGCGCTGGCCAAGGCGCGCCGCCGCCCCTACCACAAGAAAAAGCTCGTCCTCATCCTTGCCTCGCAGCGCCACTTCGCGCTGGAGCAGGCAGCGCGCGGCGTCAAGGTCATTTACCGCTTCACAGACGGCATCTTTGCCGATGGCCTGCTCGACGCGCATCGCGAGCATGCCTTTGCCTCGCTCACCATGATGGAGCCCGCCGAGCGCGAGATGCGCCACGACATGGCCCAGGCCATGGCCGCGGGCGTGCCCCTCCGCCAGGTTCAGGACACCACCTGGCTCACTACCGCGGCCGACTTCGACAAGGTCTATGGGCGACAGCCTGCGCCGGGTGTCCAGAAGCGCTACCTCATGGACCGCTTCTATCGCGCCCAACGCGGCAAGACCGGCATCCTGATGGACGCGCTGGGTGAGCCGCTCGGCGGCCGCTACTCCTTCGACGAGGAGAACCGCAAGCCCTATCGCGGTCAGCCGCCCGTGCCTGCGCGCCCTGGGTACGCTCCCGACGAGATCACCGCGGAAGCGATCGACCTCGTCGAGCGCGAGTTTCCCAAGCACTTCGGCACTACCGACGGCTTCAACCTCCCCATCGCGCTTGCCGATGTCGAAGCCAGCTGGCGCTACACGCTCGAGCACCTGCTGCCCGTCTTCGGCCCCTTTGAAGACGCCATGAACACGCGCGAGCCCGACATGTTCCATAGCAAGACCTCGGCGTGGATCAACATCAGCCGCCTGCTCCCGGGGCGCCTCATCGCCGACGTGGAGCAGGCGGCGCGCGCCCGCGCCATCCCGCTTGCAAGCGCCGAAGGCTTCATCCGCCAGATCCTGGGCTGGCGCGAGTTCATGCGTCACGTGCACCGCGTCACCGATGGCTATCGCAACATCGCCGCGTCCCGGGAGCCCGCGGCTCCCAGCACAGCGGCCACAGATGCAGCCAGGCCCCCTGAGGAGGGCGCTCGCCCCTCTGCCCTGGCCGCCACCCTGCCGCTGCCTGCCGCCTACTGGGGCGTCCCCTCTGGCCTCAACTGCCTTGACACGGTGGTCGCGCAGGTCATCGACCAGGGCTGGTCGCACCACATCACCCGGCTCATGGTCCTTTCGAACCTCGCCACCCTCTGCGGCTACTCACCGCGCGAGCTTACGGACTGGTTCTGGATCGCCTACATCGACGCCTATGACTGGGTCGTTGAGCCCAACGTTCTCGGCATGGGCACCTTCGGCGACGGCGGCGTGACTGCGACCAAGCCCTACGTCAGCGGTGCTGCCTACATCAACCGCATGAGCAACTACTGCGGCGGCTGCCAGTACAACCCCAAGCTCGCGCTCGGCGAAGGCTCCTGCCCCTTCACGGCCCTCTACTGGAGTTTTCTGGACCGCAACGCCGACCAGCTCGCCACCAATCCTCGCCTGCTGATGCCCTACACCACGCTGCGGCGCAAGACGCCCCAGGAGCGTGCCGCACTGCGCGCGCGTGCGGAGCAGGCCATCGCCGAGCTCGGCCGCGCCACCTACTAGGCAGGCGCCACCTACCAGGGGGCGGGCGCACACCGGCCTCGCTGTACAGCAGTTCATCTGCCCTACCGCGGCCTCGCGAAGTCGGTCTTTAAGCGAGCATCCAACCAACGAAAACGCGCAGTCGCCGCATGGCGCATTTCGGACCGGGCCGGCTCACCGTGGCGCGCCCGCCGCACGGGCCGCGCCGGGCTATACTGCGAGGGCCGCAGCCCGGCGAGGACCAGCAGCGCGTGCACCGCAGGGAGAGTCAGTGGAGAAGGATGTAGTAATCATCGGCGCGGGGCTTGCAGGACTGCGCTGCGCCGGGCTGCTGGAGCGCGCGGGTCTGGATGTCCTGCTGCTTGAGGGCGCCGAGGCACCCGGTGGCCGCGTCCGCACCGATGAGGTAGAGGGCTTCCGCCTGGACCGCGGCTTCCAGGTCCTGCTCACCGCCTACCCTGAGACGCGGGCCGCGCTGCAGTATCGCGGGCTGCGCCTCAAGCGCCTGCTGCCCGGCGCCCTTGTCTGGCACGGCGGGCGCATGCACCGGTTTGCCGATCCTTGGCGCGAGCCCGTCGCCGCTGCCCGCTTCCTCTTCGATGACGTGGTGCTGCTGCGGGACAAGCTGCTGGTCGCGGCCCTGCGCGCGCGCGTGCGCTCCGGCCAGCCTAGCGACCTCTTTCCCCGCGCCGAGCTGCCCACCTACGCCTACCTGCGTAAATTCGGTTTCTCTGCGCGCATGGTGGAGCGCTTTTTCTCGCCCTTCTTCGGCGGCGTCTTCCTTGAGCAGGAGCTTGTGACCTCCAGCCGCTACTTCCAGTTCCTCTTCCGCATGTTTGCCGCGGGCGCCGTAGCGGTCCCCGCTGAAGGCATGGAGCAGATCCCGCAGCAGCTGGCTGCGCGCCTGAAGCCCGAGACGCTCCAGACCGGCACCCGCGTCACCTCGCTCGCGCGCCGCGCCCAGCGCTTCGCTGTCATGCTGGCCGATGGCCGCGTGATCGAGGCCAAACAGGTCGTGCTCGCGGTCGCCGAGCACGACCAGCGCCCGCTGCTCACCGAGATCCTGAGTCCTAAACGTGCCCAGGCACGCGAGCCTCGCGAGTGGAATCGGACCACCACCCTCTACTACGCCGCCGCCACCAGCCCGGTGGCAGGCCCCATCCTGGTGCTTAATGGAGAGGGGCCGGGCGCAGGCCCGATCAACAACCTCGCCGTCATGAGCCAGGTCTCGCGACGCTACGCGCCTCCCGGCCAAGAGCTGATCTCGGTCAGCTGCGTCGGAACCTCGCCCGGTGACAACGAAGGAATGAGCGCGCTTGAGGGCAAGGTCAGGGAGCAGGCCGCCCAGTGGTTCGGCCCGCAGGTAGAGAGCTGGCGGCTGCTCGCCGGCTACCCCATCCCCCACGCCCTGCCGCTCGCGCGCACTACCCAGTGGGAGTCGACCACGCCTCGCCTGACGGACAATGTTTACATCTGCTCCGATGCCCAGGAACAGCCCTCGCTCCAGGGGGCGCTCTCCTCTGGCCGCCGCACCGCAGAAGCCATCCTGTCGCAGCGCGGCGCCCGCGATTGACGGCACCTGCATGCATTCGAGCCGGCCATTGCGGGGGCGCGAGCCCGCACTGCGGCCGGCCCCGTCGCCCGCGCGGACCTTTGACGCCGGGAGACGCGATTTGGTAAAACTGGTGCAGGCGCCAGCCCTCCCGCGCGGCACACTCCTCAGTAGCTCAATGGCAGAGCATTCGGCTGTTAACCGAAGGGTTGTAGGTTCGAGTCCTACCTGAGGAGCCAAACACTGCATCCGGGCCGCCTCTTCCCCCATGCGACAGCCGTCCCCAAGGCATTCCACGCGGCATGGAGTGAGCCCTCGTGAACCGCTGCACACCCATCGCAGCTCTGCTTGGCCTTGC
>DASWUY010000389.1:0-2594 GCA_036401435.1 Acidobacteriaceae bacterium
CATCGCCTACCAGCGCCAGGTATACCGGGTTGTTCATGGGGATGGCCGGCCCGTTCTTGCCCTCAGCGCCATGGCAGCCTGCGCAGTTGCGGTTGTAGAGCAGGTCAAAGTCATGAATCTGGTCTGGCCGTACCTGCGCTCCCTCGTCGGTGCGCGGCCCACGCATCACCCGCTCGCACCCGGTCGCGAGCAGCAGCGCCGCCGCAGCAACCGGCAGCAGCAGGCCCCGGCATACCAGCTGTGGCCGCAGCATCCACGTGCCAAGCATCAGCGAGGCTCCTCCCTGTCCGTATGGGTCAGGCCAGGCGACTCCAGGCCCAGCCGCAGCGCAAAGGGCAGCGACTGCGCCGTTCGCACCGACGGGCTGCGGGAGACGACCAGCCCCGCCACGATCCCGAAGACCACCTGCGAGATGAGGAACCAGCCCCACTGGATGTGGCTGGCAAATTCCGGATTGATGATGTGCAGCGTGGAGTGCAGCAGCCCGGTCCACAGCAGCGGCGCCAAAATGCCGCCCAGCAGGATAGGGTGCCGCGGCAGGATGGGCAGCGTGGCCCCGTAGAGCAGGCCGATGAGCGAGCAGGAGACGATGTGGATCACCACCGCGATCGCAAAAGCCGTAGGGTGGAAGGCAGCAATGGCTGCGTCGCTGGGGTTACGCCACTCTGCCACACCGGCGCCGCCCAGCAGGTTGATCGGATACCAGATGCTGTGCTCCTTGATCAGCCCGTAGGCGAGCGCCGGGAAGATCATCGCGATGCCGCCGGCAAGCCCGCCCTTCAGCCCCGACAGCACGGGAAAGGTCTGCAGCGGCAGGTGGGCCCGGTTGGCCTCGTCGACGCTGATGCGCGAGACCACCTTGCGCGATCGCACCACGACAATCTCCTGCACCTCCACCGGAATATCGACGTGCGCCTCATGCGGCAGCACCTCCCGGAACCAGCCCACGCACCCGGCAATCGTGAGCACGCCGCCCAGGATGCCGATGCCATAGTGCGTCAGCACGCCCGCCACCAGCAACGTGAACCCGAACGCCAGCACGATCGGCCACGCGGTCGGACTGGGCAGATGGACCGAGCTGCCGTGCGCCTCGCCATGTGTCTCGGCCCGCTCGCCGTAGGTCATCGTCTGCGTGCCCGCTGTTTCATGCGCGTTCATCGTCTCGCCCCTTTATCGTCCCAGCACATACACCACGGTGAAGACCACGACCCAGACTGCGTCGACAAAATGCCAGTAGAGCGCGAGCGTCTGGATGCGCTCGGCGTGATGCTCGGTGACATGCCCGGTCACCGCAAAGAACCAGAGCACGGTCAGCATGATCAGCCCGATGATCACGTGCGAGGCATGCAGACCGACGAGCGAGTAGAAGGTCGTCCCGAAGAGATTGGTCTGCAGCGTCAGCCCATCACGGTAGATCAGCGTGTACCACTCCTGGCCCGTCGCCACCAGGAAGATCAGGCCCAGCAGGATGGTCAGCCCCATCCACATGGTGAACTTCTTGACCTTGCCATGCTCAATTGCCTGCTCACTCAGCCAGATGGTCACCGAGCTCGAGAGCAGCGCGATGGTGGAGAAGACGGGCAACTCGAGCACGTCCTTGGGCTGCGGCCCAAACTCGCTCTTGCCCGTATAGAACAGGTAGGCGATCACGAACATGATGAAGATCGCAGTCTCACCGATGATCAGGCAGAACATGCCGACCTTGCCCTTGTTGGGCAGGACCCAGGCTTCTGGCGCCTGCTGTCCGATCACCGGTACTGTCACGCTGCTCATGCTTTCTCTTCCCTCCGCGCTGGGTGCCTACTCGTAGTGCCAGTCCGGATCATCGGGATGCTTCAGATCCCACAGCGGTCTGCGGCTTGAAACCACCGGATCGCTGGCGAAGTTGTATTCGGGCGGCGGCGAACTCGTCGCCCACTCCAGTGTCCACGCGTCCCAGGGGTCGGCTCCTGCCTCTTCTCCCTTGAAAGCCGAGATCACGAGGTTGTACACGAAGATCGCGATGGCGATGCCCTGGATAAAGCCACCGATCGAGACGATCATGTTCCATCCACCCCAGCCGCGGCTCGCCTCGTACGTATAAATCTGTCGCGGCATGCCCAGGATGCCCGGCACATGCATGAAGTCAAAGGTGAGATGGAAGCCGATCAGGAAGAGCCAGAAGTGCCACTTGCCCAGGCGCTCGTCCAGCATCCTGCCTATCGCCTTGGGGTACCAGTAGTAGATCGCCGCAAAGATGTTGAAGACGATGGCGCCCACCAGCACGTAGTGAAAGTGCGCCACCACAAAGTAGCTGTTGTGCAGCTGCCAGTCCCACGGCGACGAGCTGAGCATGATGCCCGTCAGCCCTGCGATCAGGAACTGGAAGACAAACGCCGTGCAGAACAGCATGGGCGTGGCAAAGCGCAGCTTGCCGCCCCACATGGTCGCCAGCCAGTTGAAGATCTTGATGCCCGTAGGCACGCCGATAATCATCGTCGAGAGCGTAAAGAACGCATTCGCCACCGACGTCATCCCCACCGTAAACATGTGGTGGGCCCAGACGCCGAGCGAGACGAAGACAATGCCCACCGACGCCGCAACCATGGCCGGGT